>JALYTU010000045.1 GCA_030854125.1 Actinomycetota bacterium
CCCCTAGTTGCGTGGACGCCGCTTCTCCGTGTCGTAGATCGGAAACGGCGCCACCGTGGCGCCGACGACGCCTCCGCCGACGGCGACCTCGACCCGCTGACCGTCCTGCACCAGGTGGCGCTCGAGCGTCGTCATCCCGATCACCTGATTATCGAACGTCGGGCTCTGACAGGGGCTGCGCACGATCCCGACTTCGCGACCGTCGCTGGTCACGGCGGCGCCATACTCGGGCAACTGATCGCCGTCGATCCGCAACGTGGTCAGCAGCCGTGGCGTGCCGCGGGCCGCGAGCGCCGCTAGTGCGTCGCGACCCACGAAGTCCCCACCCTTGTCAAGCTTGATGACGTTGTCCAAACGGACCTCGTAGGGGTCGGTCTGGTGAGGGAAATAGTCGATATCGGGGAACAGCAGACCGGACTCGATGCGGAGGACCTCGATCGCCGACAGACCGATCGCGCGGAGGCCGTGGGGCTGACCCGCGCGCACCACCGCGTCCCACAGCTCGGGCGCGTCATCGACTGCGCAGTACACCTCGAAGCCGAGTTCCCCCGAGTATCCCGTGCGCGACACCCAGGCGGGGACACCGCCCACCTGCACGCCCTCGTGAACGAAGCGGAAGTAGCGCAGCGTATCGACGTCGACGCCTTCGGTGATCGGCCCGAGCACCTTGCGGGCGTTTGGCCCCTGGACCTGCAGGTGCGGCATCCGCGCGGTGCGGTCCTCGATCTGCACCTCGAGTCCGCGGTCAGAGGCAACCTGCTCAAACCAGGCCAGATCGGAATCGTAGCTGGTGATCGAAAGGCAGTGGTCCTCGGCGAGGCGAAAGACGGTGCCATCCATGATCATCTTGCCCTGCTCGTCGCAGATCGCCCCGTAGCGGACCTGACCCACCTCCAGGGCGGCCATGTCGTTGGTGAACAGAGCGTCGGTCAGCGCGACCGCGTCGGGACCGTGGAGATCCCACTTGCGAAGCGGTGACTCGTCCCACAGGCTGCACGCCGTCCGCGTCGCATTGTGCTCGGCCACGGCGTCGCCGAAGTCGGCCGCCCAGGCCCAGCCCTCCCAGTCGGTCCAGCTTGCTCCCGCGTCTCTCTGGGCTGTATCGAAGGCAGTGCGATGCAGGTCCTGAGTCGATTCCTCGGTCAACTCACACCCCCACCGGCGTCGCCGGAGTCCCGGTCAGAGCCGCCCGGTCGGCCTCGGTGGGCACGAGCGGGACGTCCTCGCGCATGTGGATCGACTCCCCGTCCTGGACGATGCGGCGAAATGCGAACAGAAGCAGCGAGCCAAACAGAACAGCGATTCCGATCGCGAAGTCGGTCCAGCTCCCGTAGCCGTTGAGGTGCGGCGCGAGCGCGCCGACCACGAGGAACAGCGCGTTCAGCCCGCACAGGAAAGCCGCGATCGGGACCCAGCCCCTGCCGACCTTGATCGGCCGGGGCCAGTCGGGACGGTCCCGGCGCAGCAGCACGAAGCCGCTGAGCGCGAACACGTGAGCGAGGACGTACCCGATGTTGCTCATGTACAAGATCGCCAGGTTGGACTTGATCAGGATCACCAGCAGGATGTTGACCACGAGGTCCAGCGACATCGCGCGGGCCGGGACGTGAAAGCGATTGAGCGTCCCGAACTGCTTGATCGTCATACCCGCTCGCGAGATCCCGTACAGGGCCCGGCCGGCGTCAGCGGTCGAGGAGGTCATCGACAAGAGCAGGCTGGCGATGATGCAGACCGTGAAGAAGCTGGCCGCGCCGTGGCCGACGATCGTGGCCATCGCTGTCGTGTAGAACTGGCCCTCGGCCGTCGCGGCCGGGACAGCGCCGGTCACGCCACCGAGACCGAGCGGCAGCAGCAGGCACACGAGCAGCATGAACATCGCCGCGCTGCGCAGCGCCAGATGGGTGTCACGGATCGATTTGTACTCGGGGGCGAATGTCGCGCACGCCTCGGTCCCGTATGCGGACCAGGCGAGGATGAACATGTACACGATCGCTAGCTTGACACCGCTCCAGGGGCCGGTGAAGGTGGCGTGGACGTTGGCCGAATGCCAGTCGCCGGTGATGTAGGGGGCCACGATGAAGAGCGCCAGAGGGACCATCAGCAGCACCGCGCACGCGTACGTGAACCACACGGCGGCGCGCAACCCGATGATGTTGAAGGCCCAGACGAAGATGATCACGCCGATGGCGATGAAATGAGCGAGCCCCAGGTGGTTGGCGAAGATCGTCACCGTCCAGGTCGAGTTCGGCCACCACTGCGCCTGCGCCAGGTCGCCGATGATCTTGCCGAAGATCGAGAGAACCACCGACCAGCCGATCCAGTAGCCAAACGCCGACACCGGTCCCACCAGGGTCGAGTGCTTGCGCCAGCCCTCGTGGGCGTACAGCGCGATGCCGCCGCTGCGGTGGCCGAACATCGTCGCCGGCTCGGAGTAGATCCAGGCTTGGAGCATCCCGATCGCCGCTGACGCGGCCCACAGGATCATCGAGCCGATCACGCCGAAGATCCCGAGCGTGAAGCCCAGGCTCCCGAGCAGGAAGCCGGGATTGGCCAGGGCGATCACGAACCCGTCCCACCAGCGCAGCGTCTTGAGAAGCTGAACTTCCTCGACCGTGGCAGTAGCCAACGCAGATTCCCCCTCGTTCTTCGCGCTCGTCGACGTTGTGCGGTTCGCTACGCGGCGCGGTGCGCGGTTTATACCAGTTGGTACAAGGACGGTCAACGGACTCTTCGGACAGCCACGCCGCCGTGAGAAGATCCCCTGATGGCCGCCGTCACCCAACGCTCGCGCACGGACCGACCGCAGCCCGGGGGATCGCCGCAGCCCGGCCCGGTGGTGCTGGCCACGCTCTCGGTGCGAGTTGACCGCGACGCCGAGCGGGTGGCGATCGAGAGCGCGTTGGAAACGCACGCCCGGCTGATCATCGCCAACATGCTGACCCTGCCCCCGTACCCGACGACGCTGATGCTGGCGCGCGAGCACGCGACGCTGCCGCACGAGGAGGACCTCGAGGCGGTCCGGGAGACGGCGCATCGCGCCGCCGCTTGCGGCGTCCAGACCGAGCTGTTGCGGATCTCCAGCCGCCGGCCCCTGGTCGCCCTGATCGAACTGCTGCAAGAGCGACGGGCGGCGCTCGTCGTGCTCGGCCCCGACCCGAGCCGCACCCCGCGCTGGTGGCTATGGCTCGCGGCCCACCGCCTGCGACGGCAGGCCCCTTGCCTGGTGTGGATCGCCCCTAAAGGCTGATCGCGCGAGGTGGGCGTCGCTCTCGGACTCGGCGCCGCCCTCTCGTGGGGGCTCGCCGATTACTTCGCGGCGGTTGCCTCACGCGATCTGGGTGCCCTCCGCGTCGTGCTCGGCTTTCACCTCGCGGCGCTGATCCCACTCACCGCGCTGGTGATTGCCACTGGCGCCCTGGCGCCGGTCAGCGGTGCTCAGATCGGGACGCTGGCGCTGGTCGGGGCCGTCGGCTGGCTGTCATACCTGGCCTTTTATGGAGCGCTGGAGATCGGTCCGATCTCGGTGCTCAGCCCGATCATCTCGGGCTACGCCGCGGTGACCGTCCTGCTCGCGGTCACCGTCGCCGGCAATCAGCTCTCAGGGCCCCAGGGGGTCGCGGTCGGGATTACGATCGCCGGCGCGATGGTGGCGTCGGCGGACGTTCGCGCAGCCGCGCGGGCCACGCTCGAACGACGCACGGCCCTCGGGTTCGTGCTCGCGCTGGCGGCGATGGCGCTGTTGGGCGGATTCGTCTTCGGAGTCTCTTACTACCGCCCGCAGCTCGGCTGGCTGGCGCCGATCTTTCTTGCCCGCGGATTCGCCGCGGTGTTCTTGCTTGGCCACGTGCTGGTGGCCGGCGGCCGAGAGCCTGCCGCTAACGCGGTTCGATCGCCGCGCCGACGCGAAAAGCTGGTCGCGGTGATGATGCTGCTCGCGCTGCTGGACACGGGCGGCTACGCGTGTTTCAACCTCGGCGTGGGACACGCTGGTACGGCGATCGTCGCCGCCGCGTCGGCACCCTACGCGATCGTGCCGATCGCGATGGGAGTGACGCTGCTCGGCGAGCGCCCGACGCGGGCGCAGTGGCTGGGCGTCGCAATCGTGATCGCAGGCGTGGTGATGCTCGGAGTCGTCGCCTGACACCGTCCGCTACGGCGGGCTGGCGACCGCGGTGCGGGCTTCCAGCGCCCGCTGCGGGCGGTCGGTGATCACGGCGGTGACGCGCGGATCGGCGCATAGCGCGCGCATCGCCGGCCGCTCGTTGACCGTCCACACGTAGCTCTCCAGGCCACGGTCAGCCGCCCAGGCCAACAGCCCGCCGCGGGCCAGGCTCGCGTGGGGGGCCACGAAGCTGGCCTGGGTCGCCTCCAGCCGGCGCTCCAGGTGCCGGGCTCGCCGCCCGGCCCCGATCAGCAGCCCCGTGCGGGTCTCCGGCGCCAGCGCCCGGACCGCGGCCAGCGCGCCGTCCACGAACGACGTGACGACGTAACCGGCGGGCGGCAGGTGGCGGGCGAGCACACCGAGCACCGCGGGCACGGCGGCATCGACCTTGAGTTCGACGTCAAGGGCGATCCGCCCCGCCGCCCGCTGCACGATCGCGTCGAGCTCGGGCGCCTGGCCGGGTGCCAGCCGGCCCTGGAGCTCGGCGAGCGTCAGGCCCGAGACGAGCGGGCCGACCCCGCCGCCGACCCGCGCGTCGTGAATCACCGCGAGCCGGCGGTCGCGCGTCACCCGCACATCGAGCTCGACCATGTCGCAGCCCAGCTCGATCGCCGTCTCCAGCGCAGCCAGCGAGTTCTGAGGCGCGACGACCCCCCACGCTCCGCGGTGGGCGACAACGAGCGGGCGGGCGGCGGTCACTACGTGGTCATGCCGGTGAACTGGCCACCGGTGATGTTCAGCACCTGGCCGTGCACGTAGTTGGCCCACGGCGAGCAGAGGAAGAAGACACCCCCGGCGGCCTCCTCGGGAGTACCCGGACGACCGAGCGGAATCAGCATCGCGGCCATCCCCTTCAGCTGATCAGGGATCCCGAGCTGCACCTTCTCACCGCGGATCTCCATCGTGTTGTCCTGATCCTTGCTGGCGGTCAGGCGGGTCTCGATGTAGCCGAAGGCGACGGCGTTGACGTTGATCTTGAACTGGCCCCATTCCTTGGCCAGCGTCTTGGTCAGGCCGACAACGGCTGACTTGCCGGCCGAGTAGTTGGCCTGGCCGGCGTTGCCCATCGTGCCCGAGATCGAGGAGACGTTGACGATCTTGCGAAACACCTCGCGGCCCTCCTCGCGCTCGGCTTTGGCCGGCTCGCGCATGTGGGGCGCGACCGCCCGGCACATACGGAAGGGGACGATGGTGTGGATGTCGAGCATGTGCTGAAACCATTCGTCGCTCATCTTGTGGATCGGCGCGTCGAGCGTGTAACCGGCGTTGTTGACCAGGATGTCGACCTGGCCCCACTCGTCGATCACCGTCTTGACCAGCTCGTCCGGGACGCCGGGCTGGGTCAGGTCACCACCGAACACGAGCGTGTCACCGGCGATCTCCGAGGCGGTCTGCTGCGCCATGTCACCGTCGAGATCGTTGATGAGGACCTTCGCGCCCTGGCTGGAGAGCAGCTCGGCCGTAGCGCGGCCGATGCCACGGGCCGATCCGGTGACGATCGCGACCTTGCCCTCGAGGACTGACATATGAGTACCGCTTTCTCTTGCTGATGGTTTCGGGTGCCGCGGACTCCGGCGGTGACAGCCGGCACGGTGATCGGGCTGCATTCTGCCAATGCCGGTAGGGTCCGGGCGATGGACGCCACCGTATGGCTCGCCGATTACGCCCAGCGGCTCGGGATCGCACCTCCGACCGAGGAGGAGGTCGAGCAGCTGCTCGAGCTCGCCGGGGTCGCCGCCCACGCTTCGGAGCGGATCGCCGCCCCGGTCGCCTGCTGGCTGACCGCCCGGGCCGAGATCGAGCCGTCCGCCGCGCTGGCCATCGCCCAGCAGGTCACCGATGCCTGACCGGGGTGCTCGTGAGCACGAGATCGTCGTCTACGGAGCCACCGGCTTCACCGGTGCGCTGACCGCGGAGTACCTGGCGCGCCACGCCTCCGGCCTGCGCTGGGCGCTGGCGGGGCGCAACCGGACCAAGCTCGAGGGGGTGCGCGACCGCCTGGCCGGTATCGACGCCGGGCTGGCGGAGCTGCCGCTGATCGAGGCCGACGCCGGCCGGCCGGCGTCTTTGGCGGCGATGGCCGCCGGCACCCAGGTGGTGATCAGCACCGTCGGCCCCTACATCAACTACGGCGAGCCACTGGTCGCCGCGTGCGCCCGGGCCGGCACCGACTACGTCGACCTCACCGGCGAGCCGGAGTTCGTGGACCGGATGTGGTTGGCCCATCACAAGGAGGCGGTCCGCACCGGTGCCCGCCTGATCCACTCCTGCGGCTTTGATTCGATTCCGCACGATCTCGGCGCGCTGTTCTGCGTGCAGCAGCTGCCCGAGGGGGTGCCGCTCGTCGTCGAGGGCTTCGTGCGCGCCGGCGGGACCTTCTCGGGTGGCACCCTGCATTCGGCGGTGACGATCATGGGCCGCCTGCGCCAGGGTCGCCAGGTCGCCCGCGAGCGCCGCCGTCTCGAGGGTGGGCCGTCGGCCGGGCGCCGCGTCGGTATGACCGGTGGCGTTCCCCGCAAGGTGGCGGCAGCGGGCGGATGGGCGCTGCCGGCTCCGACGATCGACCCGCAGGTCGTACTGCACTCGGCCGCGGCGCTGGATCGCTACGGACCCGATTTTCGCTACGGCCACTACATCGTGGTCAAGCAGTTGCCGGTCGCAGCCGGGCTGGCGTTGGGCACCGGCGCGCTGGTCGCCCTGGCCTCGCTGGCGCCGACCCGCAAGGCGCTGCTGCGCCTCAAGGCTCCTGGTGACGGGCCGACGCCCGAGCAGCGCGAGAAGGCGTGGTTCGCGGTCCGCTTCATCGGCGAGGGTGGGGGAGAACGGGTCGTCTGCGAGGTGACCGGAGGGGATCCCGGCTACGGCGAGACCTCCAAGATGCTCGCCGAGTCCGCGTTATGCCTGGCTCGCGACGAGCTGGCGCCGACTGCCGGCCAGGTCACCCCGGCAGCGGCGATGGGCGACGCGCTGATCACACGCCTGCAGGACGCCGGGATCGGCTTTGCGGTCACCGGCTCAGGCTGAGATGCCGCGCCGGGCGGCCGGGGCTCCCGCGGCCGGGCGGGACGGGTAGGGTGAGACCGTGGGCCTGACCGCAGCCGAGGCGATCGACACGACCACCGAGGTCTTCGGGTCCCACCCGGGATTTCGTGCCCTGCACGCCAAGGGGGTCGTCGCGACCGCGGTGTTCCGTCCCACCGCCGAGGGTGCCACGCTCTCGCGGGCTGCCCATCTGCAGGGCCCCGACGTGCCCGCCACCGTGCGCTTCTCCAACGGTTCGGGCAACCCTCGCTACCCCGACTACGCCCCCGACCCCCGGGGTCTGGCAGTCAAACTCTATTTGCCCGACGGCTCCCGTACCGACGTCGTCGCGGTCTCCACGCCGGTCTTTCCGACCCGGACCCCGGAGGGCTTCATCGAGCTGGTGCGGGCCCAGGCGGCCGGGCCGGCCGCGGCCTGGAAGCTGCCGCTGTTCTTTCGCCATCACCCCGAGGCACTGCGCGTGCTGCCCCGCGTGGCCCCGACCCTGGCGCCGCCGGCCAGCTACGCGACGATTCCCTACCACGCCCTGCACGCCTACCGGTGGACCGACGCCGAGGGCGCGTGCCGATTCGTGCGGCTGACCCTACGGCCCGCGGCGACGGTCGCGCGCCTGAAGCCCTGGGAGGCGCGCCGGCGCGGCGCGGACTATCTGAAGCGTGAGATCGCCGATCGGCTGGCGGCCGGGCCGGTGCTGTTCTCGATCGAGGCCCAGATCGCCAACCCGGACGACCCGACCGACGACCCGAGCGCCGCCTGGCCGAAATCCCGGCGCCGGGTGACCATCGGTGCGTTGCACATCACCGGCCTGGACTCCGTGCGCGAGCACGACGGGGACGTGCTCGTCTTTGACCCGACCCGGGTGACCGACGGGATCGAATGCTCGGCCGATCCGGTGCTCAGCTTCCGGCCTGGTGCGTACTCGGAGTCGGTTGCGCGCCGAACGAGTCAGGACACGCCATGAGTGGCTGGACCGCCGATCAGATCACAGACCAGACCGGCCGGACCGCCGTCGTCACCGGGGCCAACAGTGGCCTTGGCCTGATCACCGCGCGGGAGCTCGCGCGGGCCGGGGCGACGGTCGTGCTCGCCTGCCGCAATCTCGAGAAGGGCGAGCGGGCGCTGGCCGAGGTCCGGGGCGTCGCGCGTAACGGGGCCCGGCCGCGACTGGAGTCGCTCGATCTCTCAGACCTCGGCTCGGTCGCCGGTTTCGCCGCCCGTCTCGGCGAGCAGCAGGGCGATCTGGATCTGCTGATCAACAACGCCGGCGTGATGGCGCCGCCGCGACGGCTGACCACCGACGGCTTTGAGAGTCAGTTCGGGACCAACCACCTCGGGCACTTCGCGCTCACCGGACGCCTGCTCGAGCTCCTCAGCGCCGCCCCCGCCCCGCGTGTGGTCACGGTCTCGAGCCTCGCCCACCGGATGGGAACGCTGAAGTTCGCCGATCTGCAGCGCGAGCACGGCTACAACAACTGGCTGGCCTACGGGCAGTCAAAGCTCGCCAACCTGATGTTCGCGCTCGAGCTCGGCCGCCGTGCCTTGGCCGCCGGCAGCTCGCTTGAGAGCATGGCCGCGCACCCCGGGTACTCGGCTACCAACCTGCAAACCGCCGGGCCCAGCCGGTTCTATGAGAAGTGGTTTGGGGTCCTCGGCAACCTCCTGTTCGCCCAGAGCGCCGAGCGCGGCGCCCTGCCGACCCTGTACGCCGCCACGGTGCCCGACCTGCCCAGCGCGACGTTCGTCGGTCCCGACGGGCTCGGGGAGTCCCGCGGCGCTCCGCACATCGTCAGCGGGGCCGGGAAGGCCTATGACGAGAGCGCCGCCGCCCGACTGTGGGACGTGTCGGTGCAGTTGACCGGGGTGAGCTTTGACTTCCCGGCCATCGCCGCGGTGTGACCGACCTGCGGACCGACGGCGCGGCCGCGCTGGAGTGGGCGGCGTCCTATCTGGAGCGGGTCGGCGAGCTGCCGGTGCTCGCCCCGGTCACGCCCGGAGACATCACCGCCCGCCTGCCCTCGCAGGCACCCGAGGCGCCCGAGCCGTTCTCGGCGGTCCTGCGCGACCTTGACGAGATCCTGCTGCCCGGCGTCACCCACTGGCAGCATCCCCGCTACTTCGCCTACTTCGCCACCAGTTCGGCCGCGCCCGGGATCCTCGCCGAGATGTTGGCCGCGACGCTCAACTCCGTCGCGATCCTGTGGCGAACCGCCCCGGCGGCGACCGAGCTCGAGGGTGTGGTGCTGCGCTGGGTCGCGCAGCTGCTCGGACTGCCCGAATCGTGGCACGGTCACATCGAGGACAGCGCCTCGACCTCGACCCTGGCCGCGCTGATCGCCGCCCGCGAGGCGACCGGGCGCACCGTGGTCGTCTGCTCAGACCAGGCCCACTCCTCGGTGGCCAAGGCCGTCCGGATGCTCGGCTTGACGCTGCGTGAGATCAAGTCTGATTCTCAATCCTGCCTTGAGGTATCCGGGTTGGGGGATCTGTCCGACGTGGCGGCGGTGGTGGCGACGGTGGGGACTACGGCGAGCACTGCCGTGGACCCCGTCCCGGCGATCGCCGACGCCTGCGCCGCGAGCGGAAGCTGGCTGCATGTCGACGCTGCCTACGCGGGCTCGGCGATGGTCTGCCCGGAGCTGCGGTGGGCGTTCGCGGGGGTGCAGCGCGCCGACTCGCTGGTCGTCAACGCCCACAAATGGATGCTCACCCCGATGGACTGCTCGCTGCTGTTCAGCGCGCGTCCCGAGGCGCTGCGGGCCGCGTTCAGCCTGACCCCGGAGTACCTGCGCACCCCCGACACCGAGGACGCACTGTCGCTCAGTGAGTACGGGCCGGCGCTGGGCCGGCGCTTTCGCGCCCTGAAGCTGTGGGCGGTGCTGCGCTGCTACGGCCGTTCGGGGCTGCAGGACCACATCCGCCGCGGCGTGTCGCTGGCGGCGTCGTTTGAGCGGTGGGTCGGTTCCGAGCCCGGCTGGGAGGTGTGCGCACCACGTCATTTCTCGGTGGTCTGCTTTCGGTTGACCGGGCCGGACTGCGCTGCGCGCAATGCTCAGCTGCTGGCGGCCGTCAACGCCGGCGGGAAGATCTTCTTGTCACACGCTGTGCTGCGGGGCGTGTACATGCTGCGGCTCGCCGTCGGGCAGGCGAGCACGACCCCGGCCGATGTCGCCCAGGCATGGGACGTTCTCCGGGCCACCGCGGCCGAACTGGCACAGAGTTGACACCAACGCGGGGGTCCTCGGTGACACGGTTGGGGGGTGCCATCGTCCGACTCCGATTGCTCTGGTGCACGTGGAGTGCACCGAATCAATCCGAGTGGCCTCGCTGAGCTGGCCGCACGGCAGTTCGGGGTCG
>JALYTU010000535.1 GCA_030854125.1 Actinomycetota bacterium
CATCAGCGCCGACGAGGATGAAGCCGCGCGCTTTCATCACTACTGGCAGGCCTGGGGGGACCACCTTCCGCTTGAAGTCATCGTCTCGCCCTACCGCTCGACCGTCGCGCCCTTAGCCAACTACATCGAGGCGCTGCACCACCAACGACCCGACGTCACCCTGACCGTGGTCGTGCCCGAGATCGTCGTCAGACGCCGCTGGCAACGGCCCCTGCACCGGCACATCGGCCCGCACCTACGACGCACGCTGCGCCCACACGCCGGCATCGCAATCACCAGCATCCCCTTCCACCTGCGCTGAGCTGTGAGCAAGCCCAAGGCCCGATCCTTGGCCGCGGCGTCGATGTAACAGTCTGGGCGACCGCACGTGTCGTGAGGATCTCGGTCGCCAAGCGAGGCGCGCCCCGACCACGTCGAGCGCATCCGCGGCGGCGCGAAGACCGCGGTCGCCGCTACGGCGTGAGCCGCTCGCTGGACCAGGGTCGTTGGGCGGCGCGCGCCGCGCTCGACCGTGGAAATTCATGGAGGTCGGGCGGCGTTTCCCCCGCTTCCCCCGCTGGCCGCGCGCCGGGCCGCCCGTAGGCTACGGGTATGAACACCGCGTCATCGTCGTCAGCCCCGTCGCCGGTGCCAGCGCACCCGTCGGCCTGCCGAGAGCTCGGTGAGCGCGTGAGGTCGCGACGCACGAGGCTTCGACGGGACACAGGGATTCAGGCTCGGATGCTGCTTACGATGTTCCTGCTGGGCCTGGTCTACGTCGTGCTGATCGGCGTCGCGTTCGCTGCGGGCGCAGGCATCGTCTTGATCGGAGCGATCGCCAGGGTCCTATTCGTCTCGCAAGTGTCTGTATCGGACAAGATCGCCCTCGCCGCGATCGGCGCCAAGGAAGTGATGACCGTTGCGAGCTTCTTCGCATTAATACTTCGCGGCGCGAATGGAGAGGGCGTCAGCAGCGGATGTGTTGCGGCGGTCACGTGAGTGGCGAGAAGCGGTGGCGTCCGGGGCGGCTGGTCCATGCCAGGTAGCCGCTGAGCGCTCCCGCGGCTGCGACGCCGAAGGCGAGCGCTGGGCGTTGGCGGGAGCGCCGGCGTTCAGCGTCGAGCGTCATCAGTTCTGCTGTGCCGTTGATGAAGGCGGCGGTGATGACCCCCGCGATGAGGCGGTTTCCGAGGCGTTCAGCACGGGTCACGAGGGGCTCGAGCTCGGCGGCGCGCAGGTGGACCTCCAGGCCACCGTCATCGAGGACGGTCAACAATTTGCGTAGATGATGAGGCAGTTCGGTGCCGAGCTGAGCGATGTCGATCCCGGCTTCTCCGAGGTCTCGGGCGAGGCTGGCGGCTGAACGCCTGCTGGTGATGAGTCGCCGGGCGTAGGGGGCGAGCACGTCGCCGGGTCGGAACCCGGGGTCCAGCCCAACGGCCATCCCCTCGTTCATAACGAACATCTTCAGCAGGAGCGCCAGCTCGTGTGGTAGCTGTAGATGATGGCGGCGCACGATCGCCAGGGCGTCCTCGATCAGTGGCGCGAGCGCGATCTCACTGATGGCGAGCCCGTCGTTGCGAGCGATGAGCGCGGCGAGGTCCTCGCGCAGTGCCGAGCGATTGACGGATTGTTGAGCGGTGCTCAGGGCGAGCACAGCGTCGGTGACCCGGCCGGGATCGCTGCGGGCGAGCGCGACCAACAGCGCGCCGAGCTGCTCGCGCAGTCGCTGGTCAAGCTCGCCGACCATGCCGAAGTCGATGATGCCGAGCCGGCCGCTGGGCTCGATGAAGAAGTTGCCCGGGTGTGGGTCGGCGTGAAAGAACCCGTCCTCGAAGACCATCTGCGCGGTCACGCGAGTCGCGAGTTCTGCGAGTGCATGGCGGTCGATTCCAGCTTGATCGAGCGCCTTCATGTCATTGATCTTGAGTCCATGGATGCGCTCGAGCGTGAGCACGCGCGAGGTAGTGGTCTCCCAGAACACCCGTGGTATGTGGACGTCGGGGTCGCGGGCGAAGTTCGCCGTGAAGCGCTCGGCGTTGCGCCCCTCGCGCAGGTAGTCCATCTCACCCTGGAGCGTTGTCGCGAATTCGTCGACCAAGCCAACGATGTCGTAGTCGGCAGCTGCTTGCCAGTGGCGGCTGGTGTGCCTCGCCAGGTTGCGCAGAATCTCCAGGTCCACCGCAACCTGCTCAACGACACCGGG
The DNA here is from genome assembly GCA_030854125.1 of Actinomycetota bacterium. Classification (GTDB taxonomy): domain Bacteria; phylum Actinomycetota; class Thermoleophilia; order Solirubrobacterales; family Solirubrobacteraceae; genus Palsa-465. Next base: position 2,186 of record JALYTU010000535.1, read on the forward strand.
CCGGCGTACCTTGACGACCACCTCGATGCCGTCGTGCCGGGTAGCGGCATGCGCCTGCCCGATCGACGCGGCAGCTAACGGCACGGCATCAAAGGTCGCGAACGCCTCCTCAACACCCTGGCTGAGCTCCTCGGCGATGAGGTTGCAGATGGCCTCGCCGGGCACCGGGGGTGCTGAGTCCTGCAGCTTGGCGAATTCGACCTGGTATTCGGGACCAAGCAGGTCCGAGCGCGTCGAGAGGATCTGACCGAGCTTGACGAACGTAGCGCCGAGCTGCTCGAGCGCGAGGCGGACATGCTCCGGTCGGGTGTAGGGCAACGTACGCCGCTCGTGGCCCAGCAGCCCGTGATGAAACGGTATCTGCTGGTCGAGCCCCAGCATGTCGACGACATAGCCCATCCCATGGCGGGAGAGCGTCTCGGCGATCTCCCGATATCGCTGCTGACGAACGGTCACGCTCTCGCCGGCGCTCCTGCCCCGAAGTTCCCCGTGTCGTCGCCGGCCTCGCGAACAGTCACGCGCCCGAAATCTCTTCTCACCGCTCCCGCCATTGATTAGGCCGCGAGTCCGGCCGCGACGATAGCTCCCAGCTCGGTAGCACTGGCGCGCATGCGACCGAGCACCACCAGCAGCGACCCAAGAGAAGCGTAGGCCTCGAGCGCCTCGAAGGCACCCGTGAGCGCATTGGCGTCGAAATACGTGATGTTGCGGACAGCGTAGTGCCTGCGCCGGGGGAGCAGCGGTGAACGGTGACGCCACAACCTTGGCGTCAGAAGCTCGGTTGCTAACGGGGCGCCCGAAGCGGGTTGCCGATCGCCAGGAACAGCAGTGCAGCGAGTGCCGTATCGGCAATCCCGAGCAGCGAGTGC
>JALYTU010000536.1 GCA_030854125.1 Actinomycetota bacterium
CCATCACCCCCACCCCGCTCGCGCCGGCCACAACGCGACGGCAGTGCGGCGCCTGGTAGCGTCGCGCACGTCCGGCCGGAAAGAGCATCCAGGGGAAGAATGATGCGCCGCCTCGTTGCAGGATTGATCGTCACACTGGTGCTTGTCGCTGCCGGCACGGCGCAGGCGAGCCCGAGCAGCGTCCTCCGAGGAGCCGTACGTTGCGCCACCCAACCGGATGGAGTCCGCTTCTGCGGGTCGCTGGACACCGGCGGCGTACTCGTGCCCGCCCGGACATTGGCCACGAGTTGGGACAACACGGCAGTCGACGTCAACTTCGCTCTGCCCAAGGCCTCGCCGCAACACCACGGCCCGTATCCGCTGGTGATGTTGTTTCACGGCTACGGCGGATCGAAGTTCGGACTCGGCAGCGACGGCGGGGGGATCGGCTCGGCCATCTCGTCGATGTCGCCGTGGCTCAAGGCCGGTTACGCGACCTTCAGCATGTCCGACCGTGGCTTTGGGGAGTCATGCGGGACGGCGGCCAGCCGCTCCTCGGTTCCCAAGGCCGAGTGTGCCCACGGTTTCAACCACCTGCTCGACACCCGCTACGAGGTCCGCGATGCCCAGTACTTCGCCGGCGAGCTCGCCGATCAGGGCCTGGTCTCACGCACGCAGATCGCCGCGGTGGGCGGTTCCTACGGTGGCGGTATGTCGATGGCGCTCGGCGCGCTGCGCAACCGCGTGATGCTGCCCAACGGCCGGCTGGTGCCCTGGCGCAGTCCGCACGGGCAGAAGATGAGTCTTGCCGCCGCCACACCGTTCATCCCCTGGACCGACCTCGGCTATGCACTGACCCCTAATGGCAGCACATTGGACTACGTCGCCGACGCGCGGTACCGAGGTCGCTACGGAGTGCTCAAGAGCTCCTACGTCAACGCGCTCTACGCGTCGGGCTGCAACACCCCCAAGACCTTCTGCACGACCACAGACGCCGATTGGAACCTCGGGGCGTGGATCGCGCGGCTCAACCAGGGCGAGCCCTACACCGGCGCGCTGCCCGCGCAGATCCTGCACCAGGTCAGCACCTTTCACTCGTCCTATGCGATCGACCACTCCGAGGCGCCGGCCCCGATGCTCATAGCCAACGGCTGGACCGATGACCTGTTCCCCGCCGACGAGGCGCTGCGCTACTACAACCGGACCACCACCCAGTACCCCCAGACACCGCTTTCGCTGTTCTTCGGGGATTGGGGACACCCCCGGGCCCAGAACAAGACCGCGGACATCGCGCGCTACGTCACGGCGATTCACCGCTGGCTCGACTATTACGTCCGCGGCCGGGGACGCCGCCCGTTCGGCGGGGTGCAGGCGCTCACCGAGACATGTCCGAGCTCGGCCGCCTCAGCCGGTCCATACCGGGCCTCGAATTGGGCGGAGATGTCGCCCGGCGAGGTCCGTCTCAACCAGGCCGCCGCCCAGACGATCCTGCCCACCGCGGCGAGTCCGGCCTTCAATCCGCTCGGAACCGCGGCCTGCGCTCAGGCCCCGGGCGCGACCGTCGCGGGCGCCGCGACGTATCGCCTCGCCGTCACCCACACGTTCACGATGATCGGCTCCGCGACCGTGGTCGCGGATTTCACCCTGCCCGGCGCCACCTCCCAGGTTGCCGCCCGGCTGCTGGACATCGGCCCCGACGGACAGGAGACCCTGATCAGCCGCGGCCTGTGGCGGCCGACGGTCTCAGCCAAGCCCGTGCGCCAGGTCTTCCAGCTGCACCCCGGGGGCTGGAGGTTCGCTGCCGGTCACAGCGCCAAGCTCGAGCTGCTGCCCAATGACGTCCCGTACGGACGGACCTCGAACGGGCAGCAGAACGTGACGGTCTCGCACCTTCAGCTCCGGCTTCCCACGGTGAGCCGTCCGGGTGCGGCTGGGGGACTGGTTCGCGCGCCCCTGCCGAAGATCCTGCCGCCGGGAGACACACTCGCACGGGAGTTCGGCCCCACCCGCTGATCACAGCTGAGGTCGGCGGATAGGCCCCGCCCGGACGGATCCTAGAATCGAGCGCCCATGCCGCTACGTCCCGTCGATCCCCGCGCGTCGTTCCCCGACCTCGAAGAGGCGGTGCTCGAACGCTGGCGAGACCGCGAGGTCTTCGCACAGTCGATCCAGCGCCGCCGGGGCGCCCCCGAATGGGGGTTCTACGAGGGGCCGCCGACCGCCAACGGCGCCCCGGCCACCCATCACGTCCTGAGCCGCGTCTTCAAGGACATCTTCCCCCGCTACCGCACGATGTGCGGCTACTACGTGGAACGCAAGGGCGGCTGGGACTGCCACGGACTGCCCGTCGAGCTCGCCGTCGAGGCCGAGCTCGGGATGACCGCCAAGGACGACATCGAGCGCTACGGCATCGCTGAGTTCAACGCCCGCTGCCGCGAGAAGGTGCTCAGCCACGTCGAGGACTGGAACCGGCTGACCGAGCGCATCGGCTTCTGGATCGACCTCGACTCCGCCTACAAGACGCTCGACAACGACTACATCGATTCGGTCTGGTGGGCGCTGAAGACGATCAGCGACAAGGGGCTGCTCTACGAGAAGCTCAAGGTCGTCCCCTACTGCCCGCGCTGCGGGACCTCACTCTCCAGCCATGAGCTCGGGCAGCCCGGCGCCTACCAGGATGTGCTCGATCCGTCGGTCTACGTCCGCCTGCCGGTCACGCGCCCGGCCGGGCACGCCCAGGCCGGCGACGAGCTGCTGATCTGGACCACGACTCCCTGGACGTTGGTCTCCAACGCGGCCGTCGCCGTTGACCCGGAGCTCACCTACGTCCGCGCTGACGCCGGCGACGGCCAGGTCAGCATCCTCGCCGAGGCGCTGGTGCATAAGGTGCTCGGCGAGCAGGCCGCCGTGCTCGAGCGCTTTCCCGGCGCCGAGCTGGTCGGCGCCGGGTACGAGGCGCCGTTCACCTACATCGCGGCGCAGGAGTACGGCCCCAAGGGCCACACCGTGCTCCCGGCAGACTTCGTCACCGCCCAGGACGGCACCGGCCTGGTCCATACGGCGATCGC
>JALYTU010000537.1 GCA_030854125.1 Actinomycetota bacterium
AGCGCGAGGCGCGCGCGTAGGGCCGCCGGCGCGGGCTCGCCGGCTGCGTAATGGACAGCGGCAAGGACGCGGCGTTGGGCTGCCATGTCTGCCTGTAGTTGGGGGGAGGCGGCGACAGCTCGCTCGACGCGGGCGCGTCGGGCGGCGCCCAACGATCCGTCGGCGAGCGCGACCAGGTCGCGCTCGGTGGGGAGGTCGTGGTGGCGAGTCATGACTGTCTATTGATGATGACGCGTTCCGAACCGGGGTCCTTCCCGTCCAGGGCGCGCGCGAGCCGCTGCCGCGCACGGTAAAGGCGGGTTGTGATCGTCGCTTCGCCTACGTGCAGCGCGCGGGCGGCCTCGCGGTAGGAGAGCCCCAACAAGTCGACCGCCACCAACGCGTCTTTGAAGTCGTGGGGAAGCTGGGCGATCAGGGCGTACAGCTCGCCGGCGTCCAGGCGCGCCTCGAGCGCGTCCGGCGGCCCGACCACGCTGCGGTCCTCGAGTGAGTCAAGATCGTCGGGCAAGGGATCGGGGCGAAGCCGGCGTCCGGCCGCGCGGTAGGCCGTGAAGTGGGTGTTGCGCAGCACCCTGAGCAGGTAGCCGAGATCATCGTCATTGCGCAGCAGCCGCGGCTTTCTGAGCACTCGGGCGTAGGTTTCCTGGACCAGGTCCTCGGCGTCCTCGCGCGACCCGCACAGCCCGCAGGCCGCGCGGTAGAGGCGGTCCAGGTGATCCCCGAGGCGCTCGGGGTCAAGCCGGCGGGGTTCGGACGACATCGGACGGAAGCCGGGCCGAGCATAGTTGGTAGCCGCGGGCATCGATCAACTCGCCACGAACGCGGCGATCGCCCGCGCGATCGTCGCCCGCTGTTGACCCCAGCCCGGCATCGATCTCAGGCGGGACCCGCCGAAGTCACCGCTCACCGTTCAAGGAACGCCGACGCGGCGCTCTCGAGGGTTGGGCCGACGGCGGGCCAGTCGGGCTTTAGTGCTGCTGCGACAAGGACGCTTGTGTGCCGGCGGCCGGTGAGGATGCACGCGATCTCGCGGTAGGGGTGAGTACCGACCCTAGAGAGGTAGTCATCGATCACGCATGAGCCGCGAGCGTCTCGGAAGCGCAGCCCGTCGGCGGCGGCCAGCTGGTGCACGTGTTCGTCGCCCTCCTCGCGGTTTCGTCGAGTGCGAAACGCCGCCCAGCTGTTGTTCAGGGGCTCTGCTCCCTGGCGAGGCGTCACGTTCAGATAGCCGCGGTAGCGGCCGGTGACGTCTCGCAGGGCGGCCGTTACCGTCCCGCGGTCGCCAGGGATCGGCTTCCAGTCGGCGGGGTAGAACAGTGTGGCGTTGCCCGACGCGATCGTCGCCTGGGTCCAGCTGGCGGGCGCCCGACGGGCACGAAGCCAGGAGAAGGCGACCGCTGGGCGCCCTCCCGCGGGTCGTGTCTCGTCAAACGCGGCAGGACCCGTGCGGGGGTCTGTGGCAGCGACGAGCAAGTGGGTGCTCTGGGCCTGGGCCTGGGGCTGGGGCGGCGCATACGGGGTGGCGCTCACCGGTGGCCGGAAGGATCCCGAGGCGGAGCTGGAAGCCTTGCTTGAGGCGCCGCAGCCAGCGAGGACCAGCGCGAGACCGACGCTCGCCGTCGCTACCGGGGTCGAGCACTTGCGCGTGATCGTGGTGATCGTGTTCGTGCTCATCGTGGTCACTGGTTCCCGTCACCGTCGCTCGGTGCGCCGTTGTTGTCGGCGTCGCGGTCACTGCCGTTGTGCTGGGCGATCCCACCGCTCACACGGCGATGGCGGACCCGATGGCCCGGATGATGCCTGGCGTGATCGGCACGATGCTGCCGGCGCTGCGGCGCGGCGCTGGCCGGCAGAGCGGTAGCAAAGCCGCCGGCCGGTAATGCGACGCCAACGCCGAGCAGCCTGCGAATGCGGTGAACAAGCACGGTCGTTTCCTCTCCTTGGCGAGATGTATTGCCGCCATGACTCCCGAGCGGAAACGAAGCGGGACTGTCTGGCGGCCGGTCTGCGCAGAATGCGCTTACACCTACTCAAAGACCGTCCGCGGGCGAGAATCCTTCCGAGCGAAATGGAACTCTCTCAAGCGGCCACGTCCGTCCTCGACACGGTCGCGCCCCCCCGTGGGCCGGAGGGCGCAGACACCCGCTGAAGGCGGGCTATAGGACGCCGAGCGTGGCACCGCCCGCGGCCCAGTGTGCTGTGCCGCGGGCGCAAGACGCCACTGTTAGGGCGAACAGACGGTCAAAGGTTGCCGTCGCCGTCACTCGGACCGCCATGGTTGTCCAAGTCGCCGTCTCCTCCCCCGCCCTGGGGGATGCCCGAGCCAGACGGCTTGGACGGCAGCGGAGCTGTCCGCGTCGTGGTGGTGGGCGGCGGGGCCGCCTGCGTGGTGGTGGTGGGTGGCGGGGCGGCTTTCGTGGTTGCGGGCGGCGGGGGCGCCTGCGTCGTGGCAGTGGGCGGCGCGGCTGCCTGGGGGGTGACGGCCGTCTTGTGGCGCTTGGTGATCCTGGTGCCCGCTGGTGAGAGCGCGTCCCAGCGACCGCCGAAAGCGCTCACGTCCTCACCGTTGACCCGCCCGGGCCCGGTGTCCTTGATAAAGCGATACAGGGGATGGCCGCGGTAGGTGACCACGCTCTGTCCGTCGGCCGCGTGGGTCACGCCGAGCAACGATCGCTTGGCGCCGGGGCCGCTGGTTGGTCTGCCCGTAGTCGTGTACGGCGGCCAGAGATGAGCACACGTCGCGGTGCACCTGCTTTTGTCGGCGTGATCGCCGCCGAACATGTAAAGCGTGCGGCCGTGACCATCGACGATGATCCTCCCCAGACTCGTGTTGCGAACCTGGACCCGCGCGGGCCCAGCTGGGTCGCTGACGGAGGCGCTGGCCGGAGCCGAGGCGGGGGTTAGCGCCGCGTGTGTGGCGGGTTTTGGGGACGAGGAGCTGCCACACGCGGCGACCAGCACAGCGGTGGCAGCGGTGAGCGCCGCCAGGATCGTCCGTCGGGCTCCACGACGCCCGGTGGCGTTATCGCTGGCAGGGTGAAGC
>JALYTU010000538.1 GCA_030854125.1 Actinomycetota bacterium
ACGCTCCGGGGCTCGACGGTCCGCTGGCCGCGCTGACCCGCCTGGTGCAGGCGGGAGCCAAGCCCCGCCCGGCGGCCACGGTCGTCTCTGAGCTGACCGGTGTCCCGGCCAACGCGCTGTACCGGGCGCTCACCGATCAGCGCTCGACGAAGTAGCTTCCGCTGCCCTGACCGCTGGAGAACCAGCGGCTGGTCACTGTCTTCTTGCGGGTGAAGAACTCGACCGCGTCGGGACCGTGGGCATGCAGGTCGCCCAGGAAGCTGTCCTTCCAGCCGCTGAACGGGAAGAAGGCGACGGGCGCTGCGACCCCGATGTTGACTCCGATCATCCCGGCCTCGATCTCGTGGCGGTAACGGCGGACCGAGGCGCCGGACTCGGTGAAGATCGACGTGCCGTTGCCAAAGCGGCTGGAGTTGACGATCGCGATCGCCTCGTCTAGTGAGGCGGCGGCGATCACGGTCAGCACCGGCCCGAACACCTCCTCCTGGGCGATCGCCATCTCCGCGGTGACGCCGTCCAGCAGGGTCGGTCCCAGATAGGCGCCCTCGGGGTCGATCCCGTCGCCGCTGACCCCGCGCCCGTCGACGATCAGCTCGGCGCCGTCTGACACCGCTCGCGCCACCCAGTCGGCGATCCGGTCGCGGGCCGCGCACGAGATCACCGGGCCGACCTCGGAGCGCTCGTCGCTGCCGTCCCCGACCCGCAGCGCGCGGGTCGCCTGCGTCAGCGGACCGATCAGCTGCTGGTGCGCGTCGCCGACGGTCACCACCACCGAGCCGGCCATGCACCGTTGCCCGGCGGCGCCGAACGCAGATCCGAGGATTCCGTCAACTGTCCGGTCGATGACCGCATCGGGCATCACCACCATGTGGTTCTTGGCCCCGCCAAGCGCCTGCACCCGCTTGCCGGCCTTGGCCGAGCGCTCGTAGACGAGCCGAGCGACCGGCGCCGAGCCGACGAACGAGACCGCATCGATCCCCGGGTGGTCAAGGATGCCCTCGACGATCTCGCGGCCGCCGTTGACGAGGTTGACGACCCCGTCGGGCAGGCCGAGCGCGTCGAGCTCCTGAAAGGCGATCTGCTGGGTCAGCGGCACCTGCTCAGACGGCTTGAGCACGAACGTGTTCCCACACGCGATCGCGAAGGGCAGAAACCAGAACGGCACCATCGCAGGGAAGTTGAACGGGACGATCGCGGCGCACACGCCGACCGGCTGGCGGATCGTCTCGGCGTCGATGTTGCGGCTGACATCCTCAAGGATCCGTCCCTGCATGGTGGTCGGGATCGCGCAGGCCGCCTCGACCATCTCGATCGCGCGGCTCACCTCCGCCTGCGCGTCGGCAATCGTCTTGCCCATCTCGGCGGTCACCGAGCGGGCCATCTCGCCGGCCCGGGCCACGAGCCGCTCGCGCAGCTCGAACAGCTTGCGCGCTCGGGCGATCGTCGACACCGTGCGCCACTCCGGCAGCGCCGCCCGGGCTGCGGCTACCGCGTCATCGAGGTCAGCGGCTCCCGACAACGGCACGCGCGCCAGCGCAGCGCCGGTCGCCGGGTTTGTGACGTTAAGCACCTCGGTCGCCGCGCGCGCGGGCGTCCAGCGGCCGGCGATGTAGTTCTCAAGCAGACGGGTGGCAGTGGCGGACATGGCGGGCCTCGGAAATCAGGTGGCGGGGTGGACGGCGGATAGCCTTCAGAAGCACGGACATGTCCTACTACATCACCACCCCGATCTACTACGTCAACGCCCAGCCGCATCTGGGTCACGCGTACACGACGATCGCCACCGATGTGCTCGCCCGCCACATGCGCCAGCGCGGCCAGGACGTGTTCTTTCTCACCGGCACCGACGAGCACGGCGAGCCCGTCGCCGACGCCGCCGATGCCCAGGGCGTCACGCCGCAGGAGCTCGCCGATCGCAACGCCGAGCGCTTCCAGGCGCTGATGCCGCGCTTGGACGCGTCCAACGACTTCTTCATCCGCACCTCGGACGATGAGCACAAGGCCCGCGTGCAGGAGGTGCTGCAGCGCGTGCACGACAACGGGCACACCTACAAGGACATGTACGAGGGCTGGTACTGCCCGCGGTGCGCGGACTTCAAGGTCGAAAACGAGATCGCGGAGGGCAACCGCTGCCCGATCCACGAGATCGTGCTCGAGCGCCACCAGGAGGAGAACTGGTTCTTTCGCCTGTCGGCATTCCAGGATCGTCTCGAGCGCCTCTACGCCGAGCAGATGGACTTCGTGATGCCGCCGGCGCGCTTCAACGAGGCCCGCTCCTTCATCGCATCCGGCCTGCAGGACGTGTCGCTCTCCCGGGCGCGGCTGAAGTGGGGGGTGACCGTGCCGTGGGATCCGGACCACGTCTTCTACGTGTGGTTCGATGCGCTGCTCAACTACTACACCGCGCTGGGCTACGCCCGACCCGGCGAAGACCTGACCGATGAGTTCTGGCCCGCCAGCTTTCACATCATCGGCAAGGACATCCTCAAGTTTCATACCGTGTTCTGGCCCGCGCTGCTGATCGCCGCCGAGCTGCCACTGCCGCACCATGTGTTCGTGCACGGCTTCCTGCTCGGTGCCGACGGGCGCAAGATGAGCAAGTCACTGGGCAACGTGCTGGACCCGTTCGCGGTGATGGAGGAGCTCGGCACCGACGCGCTGCGCTTCTACCTCGCGCGGGACGTTCCCTTCGGCGGTGACGGCACCGTCGGGATTGACGCGGTCCGGGCCCGGTATGAGTCAGAGCTGGCCAATGACTACGGCAACCTGGCCAGCCGCACGCTGGCGATGATCCGCCGCTACCGCGACGGCGTCGTGCCCGACGTCGGCGTCGACACCACGCTGGCCTCGGCCTTTGACGGGCTGGCCGAGCGCGTCGCCGCCTGTCTGGACAAGGCTGACATCACCACTGCACTGGAGGAGATCTGGGTCCGGGTGCGGCGCTGCAACCGCTATGTCGAGGAGTGCGCGCCGTGGCAGCTGGCCAAGGACCCTGAGCAGGCCGGTGCGCTCGACGCGACGCTCGCCTCGCTAGCC
>JALYTU010000539.1 GCA_030854125.1 Actinomycetota bacterium
GATCAGGCCGCGCGCACCACGCCGGGTGTGCTCGGTCACCTCCGCGAGCTGGCTGACGTACCCAAATTCGTTCGGCTATCCGGATATCCGGATAGCCGAACCTGTGCCGATAGGGCGACTATGCCGAGACCGATCTCGCGCTGGTGAGGAGCGCCTTGATCTGTCTGGGTTTCTCGTGCTGACGCGGGTAGGCGTATCGGCATAGTTCCGTTGTCCGACTGAGCCATTTCGATCGTCGGGGTTACGGCTTCGACAAGGAGGCGATGTCGGTGTCGGAGTTTCGTTTGGAGCCGGGGCGGCTGGGTTCGTTCGTGGACGGGTATCGCGCGTGGTTGCTGGAGCGCGGCTACTCCCCGGGGACCGTCGAGCATGAGCTGAGGTTTCTCAGCGTGTTGGGGCGGTGGATGGTCGCCGAGGAGCTCGAGGTCGGGCAGCTCGACGGTGAGCTCATTGCCGCGTTCGTTGACGCGCACCGTGCGGAGGGCCGCATGGCCGCGGTGATCGCTCGTGGATCTCGGTCACTGCTGGTCTATCTTCGGGAGCTGGGGGTGGTTGGCCCTGAGCGCGGTGATCCGGTTACGCCGCTGGGGAGCCTGATCGAGGACTACCGCGGGTGGCTGGTTGGAGAGCGCGGGCTGGCGCCGTTGACGGTGGCGCGGTATCTCGCACTCGCTGCTCGGTTTCTTGGCGAGCGGGTGAGCGCGGTGGACGCGATCGGCGTGAAGGATCTGAGCGGCGAGCAGGTGACGGGGTTCCTGCTGCGGGAGTGCGAGCGGTTGTCGGTCGATTCTGCGACGGGGAAGGTCGGCGAGCTGCGGTCGTTGTTGCGGTTCTTGTTCGTGCGCGGGCTGATCGAGCTGGCGTTGGGAGAGGCCGTCCCGCCGGTCGCCGGCTGGCGGGACACGCGGATCCCGCGGGTCGTGCCACCCGCGGACGTCGAGCGGCTGATCAGGTCCTGTGACGGATCAACACTCGATGGGGCGCGGGATGCGGCGATCGTGCTGCTGCTCGCGCGCCTGGGGTTACGGTCGATCGAGGTCGCACGGCTTGAGCTCTCCGATCTGGATTGGCGTGCTGGTGAGCTGGTCGTGCGCGGCAAGGGCGGACGAGAGGATCGTCTCCCGCTCCCTGACGATGTCGGCACAGCGCTGGCCGAGTACCTGACCGTCCGTGGGCGGCGCGAGTTCCGCCGGGTGTTCTTGACGTTGCGCGCGCCGACGCGTGCAATCCGTCCGGATCTCGTTGGTGATGTCGTGCGCCGGGCGTGTGAGCGGGCCGGGGTCGCGGAGTTCACGCCGCACCGGCTGCGGCACGCGCTGGCGAGCGAGATGCTCGCTCACGGCGCGTCGCTTCGGGAGATCAGTCAGGTGCTGCGCCACGCGCATCTGTCGACGACCGCGATTTACGCCAAGGTCGATCTCGAACGGCTGCGTCAGGTCGCGCTGCCGTGGCCAGGAGCCGGGCGATGAGCGCGCTTGAGACCCACGTTGCCGCTTACCTGCGGCTCCGCCGCACGCTCGGCTACGACCTCGAGGAGACCGGCCGGCTGCTGCACCGCTTCGCCGCCGAACTCGACACCGCCGGCGTCACGCATGTGACGACACAGGTCGCGGTGCGGTGGGCGCTCGAGCCGAGGGTGAGCGCGCCGAGCAGCGTTCCCGCGACCCGGTACCGCTCGGTGCGCGGGTTCGCGCGCTACATGGCCGGGATCGACCCTGAGACGGAGATCCCGCCCGCTGGGCTGATCCGCCGACCGAGGACCCGTCGCTCGCCGTTCATCTACACCGACGAAGACGTGTTGGCGCTGCTTGACCAGGCGCGCCAGTCGATCCCGCAACCGTTGCGAGCCGCGACGATGCACACGCTGATCGGGCTGCTCGCCGCCAGCGGCTTGCGTGTCGGAGAGGCGTTGCGCCTGGACCGTGGCGACGTCGATTGGTCCGAAGGCGTGCTGCATATCCGCCAATCGAAGTTCCGCAAGTCGAGGCTGGTGCCGCTGTCGCCCAGTGTCCTGGAGGAGCTGGAGCGCTACGCACACCTGCGTGATCGCCTGCGACCCGCCCTGACCTGCGAGAGTTTCTTCGTCTCGCTCCGAGGTACCCGGGTGATCCACGAGTGCGTGTGGAAGACATTCCGGACGCTCTGCGACGACGCCGGGGTTGGCGCGGGCAGCAGCGTTCGGCCCACGATTCACGACCTGAGGCACCGCTTTGCTGTTCGCGCGCTCCTCAGCTGGTACCAGCAGGAGGTCGACGTGCAGCCCCGTCTGGCCTGGCTCGCAACCTATTTGGGGCATCGCGATCCGGTTTCGAGCTACTGGTATCTGTCCGCCGCGCCGGAGCTGCTCGCGCAGGCCGCCCGCCGACTCGACACCACCGGGACGGTGAGGCGATGACGCTGATCGCCCCCACGATCCAGGCGTTCTTCAGTGACCGCCTCGCCGGCCAGTTACAGGCCAGCCCGCGCACGATCGCGTCCTACCGCGACACGCTGCGGCTGTTGCTTCACTACACCCACCAGCAAACCGGCAAGACCCCGTCAGCGCTGGACTGGGATGACCTCAACCAGGAGCTGATCTCGGGTTTCCTGGAGCACCTCGAGACGGCGCGCGGGAACGTGCCGAAGACCCGCAACCTTCGGCTGACCGCGATCCGATCACTGTTCACGTTCGCGTCGCTCCAGCATCCAGAACACGCGAACACGATCGCGAGAGTCCTCGCGATCCCGCCCAAACGCCATCAGCAACGAACGATCAGCTACCTCTCCGCGCCCGAGGCCGCCGCGCTCATCAACGCGCCCGACCCGGCCCGCTGGGAAGGCCGCCGCGATCGCACGCTGCTGACGCTCGCGATCCACACCGGACTTCGGGTCTCCGAACTGACCGGCCTGGACTGCGGCGACATCACGCTCGGGACCGGCGCCAACGTTCGCTGTCGCCACAGCAAAGGTCGAAAACAGCGGGCGGTGCCGCTCATCGCGCCCGTGCGACCAGTGCTCGCCGCGTGGCTCGCCGAACGTGCAGGCCGACCCAGCG
>JALYTU010000540.1 GCA_030854125.1 Actinomycetota bacterium
GCCTACGACGGTTCGCGGCTGCTGGTCTCAGACGTGAAGGCCGACACACTCGGCGTCGTGCGCGGCGGCCGGGTCCACACCCTGATGGGCGGGTTCGGCGAGCCCGAGGGGATCGTGCCGCTTTCCCGTACCCGGCTCGAGTTGGCCGAACAGAAGACCAACCGGGTCCTGGCCATCGATCTTGTCCACCACACCCGGCGGACGGTCGCCACCCTGCCCACCGTGCCCGGCCAGTCAGGGCTGGACAGCATCCAGGCCGCGCCCGGCGGGGACGCCTACCTGCCCGACAGCGAGAACGGCGACCTCTATCTGCTGCACCACGGACGGGTGCGGATGATCGCCAGTGGCATGGTGCGCCCGGTGCACGCGCTCTACTGGCACGGTGCGATCCGGGTCGCGGACGAGTACGCCAGCGTTATCTGGACGATCTCCGGGCATCGCCGTACGCGGCTGGCGCGGCTGACGCTTCCCGACGATCTCGCGGTCGTCGACGGGCGACTGCTCGCGATCAGCCAGTTCGGAGGGCTGTGGGAGGTGGCACCGCGTCTGCGGCTGATCAGCGGGGCGTTCAAGTACCTGCAGGGGCTGACGGCAGCCGGCCTCGACGCCGCCGTCGTCGCCGATCAGGCCCGCAACACGATCGACCGGATCACCGGCCTGCGCCCCTGTCTGTAGCGCCGCCGCGCCCGGAACGGACGTGGTCAGGCGGCGGCGGTCAGCCGCGCGACCATCGCGTGCGAGGCCTGCGCCATCTCGGGCGGGTCCAGCACCTGCATCGGCGCATCGAGTAGCGCCATCCAGACCACGAACTCGCGTGACCAGGGCCCGCGGGTGCTGACCACGCAGGCGTGCTCACCGTCGGGCGCCACGGTCGCATAGCGATCGGGGATCCGGCGACCAGCCTCTGCGGCGGGCAGGCCGAGCCGGATCCGGCCGCAGGGCGCGGGTGATTCCGCTGATCCCCCGGAGCGCAGCTGGCGCTTGACGAACGCCGCGGGGTCGCCACCGGGGACCGCGCGCCGCTGACCACGTCCGCCAACTCGAGCCCGGCCGCGGATTCGGTCGATCCGGAACGTGCGCCAGTCCTCACGGTCGAGGTCATAGGCGACCAGATACCAGCGGTAGCCGCTGTAGACGACGGCCGTGGGCTCGGTGTTACGCCGTGTGGAACGGTCGTCCTTGGCCACGTAGGCGAAGTGCAGCCGGCTGGCGTCCCGGCACGCGGCGGCCAGGCTGGCGAGCACGTCGGCATCAATTCGGGGGCCGTCGACGCCGAACGCCGAGGTCGCGTCCCCCAGCGCTCTGACCCGCCGGCGCAGCCGGGAGGGCAGGACCTGCTCGAGCTTGGCCAGGGCGCGGATCGAGGTCTCCTCAATCCCGGTGATCGAGCCCAGGGCCGCCGTGCGCAGCCCCACGGCGACGGCCACCGCTTCGGAATCGTCGAGCAACAGCGGCGGCAGCTCGCCCCCGGCGCTGAGTCGGTAGCCACCGGCCACGCCGGGTGCGGCCTGCACCGGATATCCGAGCGAGCGCAGCTTCTCGACGTCGCGCCGGATCGTGCGGGGCCCCACGTCGAGCCGCTCGGCGAGCTCGGGGCCGGTCCATTCACGCCGGACCTGGAGCAGCGAGAGCAGCGCGAGCAGGCGAGCGGAGGTCTGAACCATCGTGGCGCACAGCCTGACAGCTATTGCGGACCGAAGCTGACCGCATATCGATTCCGCGGCGCCGATTGCGGACCGAAACTGACCGTAATCGTCGAGAGGCTCTGCCCCATGTCAACCACCACGCTCACCCACCCCCTGGCCGGCGCTGAGGCCCGGCCCACCACACGAGCCGCATGGCTCGGCCTGATCGTCGTCATCGCCTCGGCCGTCATGGACCTGCTGGACTCGACCATCACCCAGACCGCGGCGCCGGCGATCCGTCGCGACCTCGGTGGCTCCTACGCCGACCTGGAGTGGTTCACCGCCGCCTACACACTGGCGATGTCGGCGACCCTGCTGCTTGGCGGCCGGCTCGGCGACGCGCTGGGACGGCGCCGGGTGCTGCTGGCCTGCATCGGCGGCTTCGTCGGCGCCTCGATTCTGTGCGCGTTCGCGCCCGGCGCCACGACGCTGATCGCCGCCCGGACGCTGCAGGGCGCCGTCGCCGCGATCATGGTGCCGCAGGGCTTCGGGCTGATCCGAGAACTGTTCGGCGACGAGAACCAGCAGAAGGCGTTCGCCGTCTTCGGGCCGGTGATGGGCCTGGCCGCCGTCCTCGGACCGCTGCTCGGCGGCGGCCTGGTCTCACTGGACGTGCTCGGCTCAGGCTGGCGCGCGATCTTTCTGGTCAACGTGCCGCTCGGTCTGGCCGCGATCGTGGCCGGACGTCAACTGCTGCCCCGGACCGAACCGGCGACTCCCGGCGCGCGGCTTGACCTGCTCAGCGTCCTGCTGGCGATGGGCGGCGGCGTTGCGCTCGTGTATCCGATCATCCAGGGCCGCGAGCAGGGCTGGCCGGCCTGGTGCGTGGGCATGATCGCCGCCGGCGTACTGCTGCTGGTCGCCTTCGCCGCGCTGCAGGTCCGGCGCTCGCGCCGTGGGCAGACCCCGCTGGTCGAGCCATCGATCCTGCGCCGGCGCCCGTACGTCGCCGGGTTGGCCGTCGTGGTCGGCTTCATCGGGGCGATGGGCGGCATGATGATCGCGCTCAACGTGATGTTCCAGGGTGGCCTGGGCTTCACCCCACTGGACAGTGGTCTGGCCACGCTCGCGGTGCCGCTGGCCGCGATCGCCGGATCGATCACCTCGTCGGCGCTGCTCGCTGCGCTGGGCCGCACCACGATGCACATCGGGCTGATCACGATGGCCGCCGGCCTGGTCGGCTGTGACCTGGTCATGCGGGGGGCCGGCGCGAGCCTGACCGCCTGGTCGCTGGTCGCGCCGCTGACGCTGACCGGCTTTGGGATGGGCATGGTCTTTGTGCCGATGTTCGACGTGATTCTGGCCGGCGTGCGCCCGCACGAGCTCGGCTCGGCCTCGGGGCTGCTG
>JALYTU010000541.1 GCA_030854125.1 Actinomycetota bacterium
CAGCCCGCCGCTCAAGCTCCTCCAGCTCCTCGCCGGCAAGCTCGATCACGTACGTACTGGTCCTGGGCACGACACATAATTCTGCGCGCCCACCGTGATCCCTTCCGATAGTCCGCAGGAACAGCGCACGCGTCTACTAGTCGTAGTCGAAGAAGCCTGCGCCGGTTTGGCGACCCAGCCGCCCGGACCACGTGTAGCGGCGCAGGAGCGGGGCGGCCCGGTACCGCTCCTCGCCGCGCTCCAGGAAGAGCGCGTCGAGCACGCTGAGGACATGATCGAGCCCGATCTCGTCGGCCCAGGCGAGGATCCCGCGTGGGTAGTTGAGACCGTGCTTTATGCCGGCGTCGATGTCCTCGGCACTGCCCACACCCTCGCCGAGCGCGAAGGCGGCCTCGTTGACGACCTGGCAGATCATCCGGCCGAGGATCAGGCCCGGCGCGTCGCCGACCCAGATCGTGCGCTTGCCGAGGGTGGCGAAGAAGCGCTCCGCGGCGTCAGCGGCCGAGGATGAGCTGTCCGGTCCGCGGGTCAGTTCGACGATCCGCGAGCCGGAGAGGGGAGGCAGCGCGTGGAATCCGATCGCCGAGCCACCCGGGTCCAGGCCGGACAGCGATCCGGCCGCCAGGCAGATCGCCTGTGGCGCCCCTTGCAACGGCGCGTCGCTCTCCTCGCCACCGGTCAGGTCCAGGATCAGAAACGGGCTGGCCATGCCGTCGGCGTCAGCCGGTTCGGCGACGGCCCAATCGGCCTCAGCGGCGGCCTCGCGCAGCTCCTCGGCCAGCGCGGTGTCCCCTGCGATGACCACGAGTCCGTCGCCTCCGCCCGGCACGGGGGGGTCGGGATCGGGCGGCCGATGCCCGCCAACCTCGGGATAGCTGTAGTAGCCCCGGCCGGTCTTGCGGCCCAGGTGGCCGGCGGCGACGGTGCGGACGGTGATCGGCGAGGGCCGCCAGCGGGGCTCGCCGAAGCTCTGCTCAAAGAAGGAGCGCGCCACGTCGAGCCCGACGTCGACGCCGACGAGGTCCATGACCTCGAACGGCCCCATCCGAAAGCCTGCGCCCATGCGCACCGCGAGGTCGATCTCCGCCACCGTGGCCACCTGTTCGGCGAGCAGCCGCAGCGCCTCGAGGCCAAACGGCCGGTTGCAGCGGTTGACGATGAAGCCGGGGCCGTCGGCGGCGACGATCACGTACCTGCCCATTGCTTCGCCGGCGGCGCATGCCACGGCCAAGGCCGCATCGGAGGACTCGACGCCCGCCACGACCTCGAGCAGCCGCATCACCGGCGGGGGATTGAAGAAATGCATTCCGACCACTCGCGAGGCATCACCGGCGGCTCCTGCCAGCGCAGTGACGAGCAGCGATGAGGTGTTCGTGGCCAGCACGCAGTCGGGACTGACCACTTCGGCCAGGGCCGCGAACAGAGCCCGTTTGAGCTCGAGCCGTTCGGGCGCCGCCTCGATGACCAGCTCACACGGCGCCAGCGCGTCGAGCGTCTCGACGGGCTGCAGTCGCGCGGAGGCTGCTGCGGCGGCGTCCTTGCTCCAGCGTCCCCGCTCGGCCCCGCGGTTCAGCTGAGCCTCGATCCGCCCACGCCCCTTGGCCAGCGCCTCGGCGTCCGGGTCGTGCAGCAGCGTCCGCGCGCCCGACAGGCAGGCGAGCTGGGCGATGCCGGCGCCCATCGTGCCCGCGCCGATCACCCCGATCACGGCCGGGGGATCCACGCGGGTCGGAGGGTCAGATGCGCCCGCCACTAGCCGGGGACGAGCGCGTTGATACCCGTCAGCGCGCGCCCGATGATCAGCTTCTGGATCTGCGAGGTGCCCTCGTACAGCGTGGTCACGCGAACATCCCGGAAGTAGCGCTCGACAGGGTGGTCATCGACATAACCCGACCCGCCGTGAACCTGGATCGCGGTATCTGCGCACCGGTTCGCCGCTTCGGTTGCGTACAGCTTGGCCACCGACGTCTCGGTGGTGCTCGGCCGGCCACTGTCCTTCAGCGCCCCGGCGCGGAAGACGAGCATGCGGGCCGCCTCGGTCTGCACGGACATGTCGGCGAGCATCGCCTGCACGAGCTGGAAGCTGGCAATCGGGCGTCCGAATTGCTCGCGCTCCTTGGCGTAGGCGACCGAGAAGTCCACGCAACCCTGACAGATGCCGACGCAACCGGCGGCGACGCTGTAGCGCCCGGAGTCCAGCGAGCTCATCGCGACCTTGAACCCATCGCCGATCTCGCCGAGCATCGCGTCCTCGCCAACTTCGCAGTCGATCAGCGAGATCGCGGCAGTGTCCGAACCGCGCAGGCCCAGCTTGTGATGGATCTCGGTGGGCTGGTAGCCCTCGTTGCCGTCGGTCTCGACCAGGAAGCAGGCGAGGCCACGGTGCTGGGTGGGCGGGTCCGGGTTCGGATCGGTCTGGGCGAAGATCAGCGCCAGCTTGGCGTGGTTGCCGAGTGAGATCCACATCTTGCCGCCGTTGAGCAGCCAGCCGGTCTCGGTGCGCTTGGCCCGCGTCTTCTGACTGGCGGCGTCAGAGCCAGTATCGGGTTCGGTGAGCCCGAAGCAGCCCAGCCACTCGCCGGCGCAGAGTCTGGGCAGGTAGCGCTTCTTCTGCTCCTCGGTCCCCCAGCGCAGGATCGCCGATGAGACGAGCGAGGTCTGGACCGAGATGACCGTGCGCATCGACGAGTCAGCGCGTCCGATCTCCTCGACTACGAGGCCGTAGCTGAGGTAGTCCAGCCCGGCCCCGCCGTATTCCTGGGGCACGATCGCGCCGAGGTAACCCTGCGCGGCGATCTTGGCCACGAGGTCGAGGTCGAAGTGGGCGTTGCGATCGTTCTCGCGGGCCTGCGCGACGATCTCCTTGTCGGCGAACGCGCGGGCCGTTTCCTTGATCATCCGCTGCTCGTCGGTGAGTTCGAAGTCCATCGTGCTGCACGGTATATCAGGGGACCAGGCACGCGGCGGCCCCCGCCGCACCATGCGACGGGGGCCGGGTGCCGCCCCGCCCGGGACGCCGAGGGCGGCCC
>JALYTU010000542.1 GCA_030854125.1 Actinomycetota bacterium
GGCCGATCCTTTGCTGATGCCGTGGCCCGGCCCGGTCTGTCCGTGATCGCTGAGCACAAGCGCCGCTCCCCGTCGGCCGGGACGATCCGGGAGGGCATCGCGCTCGAGGACGTGGTGTCCGCCTACGAACGGGCCGGCGCGGCCGCGCTGTCGGTGCTCACCGAGTCAGTGAGCTTTGGCGGAACCCTGGATGACCTGGGCCGGGCCCGGGCCGTGAGCACGCTGCCGATCCTGCGCAAGGACTTCATCGTTGACGCCTACCAGGTCAGCGAGGCGGTCGCCGCGGGCGCGGACGCGATCCTGCTGATCATCGCCGCACTGTCCGCCGGCGAGCTGTCGGCCCTGTATGCGCAGGCCACCGAGCTCGGGCTCGAGGTGCTCGTCGAGGTCCATGACGCGGCCGAGCTCGCCGCCGCCCGCGAGCTCGGCGCGGCGATCATCGGGATCAACAACCGCGATCTGACCACGCTGCAGGTCGATGTCGGCCGCACGATGGCGTTGGTGCCGCAGGCCCCCGCCGGTGCGCTGGTGGTGGCCGAATCGGGCTTTCGCACCCGAGGCGAGCTCCAGGCGCTGACCGGCGCCGGGGTCGACGCGGTGCTGATCGGCGAGGCCCTGATGCGCTCGCCTGACATCGAGGCCGCCTGCCGCGAGCTGACCGGCGTCGGGCTCACGACCCCGGGCTGACCGGGGCGCGGCGCCGGTTCGTAGGATGGTGACCGTGGATCTCCCCGTCACCAAGATCAAGTTCTGCGGCCTGACCCGACCTGAGGATGCCGAGCACGCCGTGCAGGCCGGCGCCTGGGCGCTGGGCATGATCCTGTGGCCCGGCTCTCCACGCTGCTGTCCGCGCGACCAGGCCGCCGAGATCGGCGCCCGCTTCCGTCGCCAGGTGCAGCTGGCCGGTGTGTTCGTCAACCCGACCCTCGACGAGGTCGTCCGCGCCGCCGACGAGGCCCACCTGAGCCTGCTGCAGTTCCACGGCGACGAGGGCCCGGTGTTCTGCGCCGAGGCTGCCCGCCGGACCGGCGCCAAGGTGATCAAGGCCGCCCGGGTGCACAGCGGTGCCGACATCCAGGCCCTGGGTGTGTTCCACACCGACTTCCACCTCCTGGACAGCTTCGTCCCCGGGGTCCGGGGCGGCACCGGCGAGACGTTCGCGTGGGAACTGGCCCGCGGCCAGCGCCGGCCCCGCGTCCCGCGGCTCCTCTCCGGGGGGCTGACGCCGGCCAACGTCGCCGATGCGATCGCCGCCGTGGGGCCGTATGCCGTCGATGTCTCCAGCGGCGTCGAGCTGAGCCCCGGCATCAAGGACCCGGCGCTGATCGATGCCTTCGCCGCCGCAGTCGCCGACACCGCCCTGGTCGTTTGAGCACGATCGAGCACCGCTTCGGGCCCTACGGGGGGCAGTACGTCCCCGAGACGCTGATGCCTGCGTTGGCCGAGCTCGAGACGGCGTGGCTGGCCGCGCGTGCCGATCCCGTCTATCGCGACGAGCTCGCCACGCTGCTGCACGACTACGTCGGGCGCCCCTCGCCGCTGTACCGCGCGCGGCGGCTCAGCGAGGTCGTCGGCCGCTCGATCTATCTCAAGCGCGAGGACCTCAACCACACCGGAGCGCACAAGATCAACAACGCGATCGGCCAGGCCCTGCTTGCCCGACGGATGGGCAAGACCCGGATCATCGCCGAGACCGGCGCGGGCCAGCACGGCGTCGCCGCGGCCACCGCCTGCGCCCTGCTCGATCTCGAGTGCATCGTCTACATGGGCACCGAGGACATGCGCCGCCAGAAGCCCAACGTCGAGCGGATGGGGCTGCTCGGGGCGCGCGTCGAGCCCGTCGAGGCCGGGGCCCGCACGCTCAAGGAGGCGGTCTCGGCGGCGATCCGCGACTGGGTCACCAACGTCTCGGACACCCACTACATCATCGGATCCTGCGTCGGACCCGCCCCATACCCGGCGCTCGTCCGCGACCTGCAGCGGGTGATCGGCGACGAGGCTCGGGCGCAGATCCTTCAGGCTGAGGGCCGGCTCCCGGACCGGGTGATCGCCTGCGTCGGCGGCGGTTCCAACGCGATCGGCATGTTCGTCGCCTTCGTCGAGGATGCCGAGGTGGCGCTGATCGGCGTCGAAGCGGCGGGCGAGGGGATCAACACCGGCCGCCACGGCGCCCCGCTGACCGTGGCCGGGACCCCCGGCGTCCTGCACGGCGCCTACTCGGCGCTGATGCAAGACGAGGACGGTCAGATCCTCGAAGCGCACTCGATCTCCGCCGGCCTGGATTACCCCGGGAGCGGACCCGAGCACGCCTGGCTGCGCGACCAGGGCCGCGCGCGGTACCTCGCCGTCGATGACCAGGCCGCGCTGCGCGCGTTTGCCACCCTGGCCCGTCTGGAGGGGATCATCCCGGCGCTCGAGAGCGCTCACGCAATCGCCTGGACGCTGGCCGGGGAGGGCGGGTCCGATTCCGAGCTGGACATCGTCTGCCTGTCGGGTCGGGGGGACAAGGATCTCGCCGAGGCGCTGGCCGCGCTCGGGCCCGACGCACCATGACCAGCGCAGCGCAGATGGCGCCAACCGGCCTGGAGCGGATCGCCGAGGCGTTCGCCCGCGCCCGCGCCAACGGGCGGCGCGCTGCGCTGATGCCCTACCTGATGGGTGGCTTTCCCGATCTGGACACCTCACGGGAGATCGGGCTGGCCTACGCCCGCGGCGGCGCCGACCTCGTCGAGCTTGGGGTCCCGTTCTCCGACCCGCTCGCCGACGGCCCGATCATCCATGCCGCCGCCACCGCCGCGCTGACCGCGGGGAGCACGCTGCCGGCCGTGCTGGCGGTCGGTCAGGAGATCGCCCGCCACGTCCCGGTCGTGGTCATGTGCTACGCCAACCCGATCATCGTCCGCGGGCTGGAGCGCTTCCTGGACTCGCTGGTGGCGATCGGGGCGAGCGGCCTGATCGTGCCCGACCTCCCGCGCGAGGAATCGCGGGACTGCGCCGCCGCCTGCGCGCAGCGCGGGCTGG
>JALYTU010000543.1 GCA_030854125.1 Actinomycetota bacterium
AGCTGCTGCCCTACCCCGACAACCGCGTCACCCTGGCCGACGACACCGACCCCTACGGGATGCCGGTGGCCCGCTTCGACTACACGCACTCCGCAAACGATAAGGCCAACATGGAGTACTCGACCCGGGTGATCACCGACATCCTCAAGGCCTCGGGCGCGCAGGACATCTTGACGATCCATCGTTACGCGCACCTGGTCGGCGGCGCGCGGATGGGCACCGACCCGGACAACAGCGTGATCAACTCCGACCACCGCGTGTGGGCGGTGCCGAACCTCTACGTCTCGGACGGCAGCGTCTGCCCGACCCAAGGCTCCGCCAACCCGGCGCTGACGATCATGGCCCTGGCTTCACGCCTGGCTGAGCGCTTGGCCAGCCGAGCAGCTCGATGAGCGACTCCAAGCTCTTATGGGCGCGCCCGCACGCGGACGCCATCCAGCAGGACCTTCAACCCGAATCCCGGAGGACACATGAGTGAGAACGTGAGCGAATACATGCTTCGGCGGCTGCTTCAGGACTGGGGGGTCGCGCGAATCTTCGGCTATGCCGGGGACGGGATCATCGGCTTCTTGGGCGCGATGCGCGGCGAGGCGGGAACGGATCGCCCGCGCTTCATCCAGGCCCGCCACGAGGAGATGGCGGCGTTCATGGCCTGTGCCCACGCGAAGTTCACCGGGGAGGTCGGTGTCTGCATGGCCACGTCGGGGCCGGGCGCGATCCACCTGCTCAACGGGCTCTATGACGCCAAGCTCGACCATCAGCCGGTTGTGGCGATCGTCGGCCAGCAGGCGCGCGCGGGGCTGGGCGGCAACTTCCAGCAGGAGGTCGACCTGCAGACCCTGTTCAAGGACGTCGCCCACGAGTACGTCGAGGTGTGCATGGACGCAACCCAGGCGCGCCACCTGATCGACCGCGCGGTGCGCATCGCCCTGGACGAGCGGACCGTCACCTGCATCATCGTCCCCAACGACGTTCAGAAGGCCGACGCCGTCCCCGAGCCGCCCCGCACCCACGGCACGGTGCACTCCGGCCCCGGCTTCCTGCGCGGGCGCAGCGTGCCCCAGCCGGCCGACCTGCAGGCGGCGGCCGACATTCTCAACACCGGCGAGAAGGTGGCGATGCTGGTGGGCCAGGGCGCCCTTCACGCCGCCGCGGAGGTGACCCAAGTCGCCGAGCTGCTCGGCTGCGGCGTGGCTAAGGCACTCTTGGGCAAAGCCGTGGTACCCGACGACGAGCCGTGGGTGACGGGATCGATCGGGCTGCTGGGCACCAAGCCGAGCTGGGACATGATGATGAGCTGCGACACCCTGCTCATGGTCGGCTCGAGCTTTCCGTACTCCGAGTTCCTGCCCGAAGAGGGACAGGCCCGCGGCGTGCAGATCGACATCGACGGCAAGATGCTCGGGATCCGCTACCCGATGGAGCTCAACCTGATCGGCGACAGCGCCGAGACGCTGCGCGAGCTGATCCCCCTGCTGGAGCGCAAGCAGGATCGCTCCTGGCGCGAGAAGATCGAGCACGAGGTCGGCGAATGGTGGAACCTGATGGACGTCCGTGCGCACGAGAGCGCCGAGCCGCTCAACCCGCAATTGCTCTTCCACGAGCTCTCAAAACAGCTGCCCGATCGCGCGATTCTCACCTCGGACTCGGGCTCTTCAGCGAACTGGTACGCGCGTGACGTGAAGCTGCGCAAGGGGATGATGGGCTCCCTGTCAGGAACCCTGGCGACGATGGGGCCCGGCGTGCCCTACGCAATCGGGGCCAAGTTCGCCCATCCTGACCGGCCGGTCTTCGCGCTGGTGGGCGACGGTGCCATGCAGATGAACGGTCTGGCCGAGCTGATCACGGTGGCCAAGTACTGGCGTGAGTGGGACGACCCACGCTTCTACGTGATGGTCCTCAACAACCGCGACCTCAACCAGGTCACCTGGGAGCTGCGGGCGATGGCCGGCGAGCCGCGTGTGCCCACCACGCAGGACATCCCCGACGTGCCCTACGCCCAGTGGGCCGAGCTCATCGGCCTCAAAGGGATCCGCGTCGACCACCCCGATCAGGTCGCCGGTGCATGGTCCGAGGCGCTGAACGCCGACCGGCCGGTGGTGATCGAAGCGATCACCGACCCCGAGGTCCCGCCGCTGCCCCCGCACATCACGATCGAACAAGCGCAGTCGTTCATGTACTCGCTGCTGCGCGGCGACCCCCACGCCGGCCGCATGATCGCCCAATCGGCCAAGCAGAAGCTCGAAGAGTTCCTGCCGGGCCGATGAGCGTGATCGTCGCGCCTTCAGGCGAGCAGTTCGAGCTTCGCCTCGGCAAGCAGCGCGCGGTCGTGGTCGAGGTGGGCGGCGCGCTGCGCTCCTACACCGCCGCAGGCCACGAGCTGCTCGACGGTTACCGAGCCGAGGAGCGCTGCACCGCGGCTCGGGGTCAGTCACTGATCCCGTGGCCCAACCGGCTCCGCGACGGCCGCTACAGCTTCGAAGGTGAGGAGCACCAGCTGCCGCTGACCGAGCCCGCCAAGCACAACGCGATCCATGGGCTGGTGCGGTGGGCGAACTGGAGCGCTGCCTCGCGGGCGGAGGATCGCGTCACCATGGCGCACCTGCTGCACCCCCAGTCCGGCTGGCCATTCGCGCTCGCGCTGGAGATCGAGTATCGCCTTTTCAGCGACGGCTTGACCGTTCGCACCCGCGCGTCCAACGTTGGCTTGGGAGCGTGCCCGTATGGCGCCGGAGCGCATCCCTACCTCACGCTCGGCACCGACACGATCGATCCGTTGCAGCTCCAGGCCCCCGGGCAGAGCTACATGACCTCTGACGAGCGAGGGATCCCCACCGGATCAGAGCCCGTGGCGGGGACCGAGTTCGATTTCCTGAACGCACGCGAGCTCGGCCACACCCAGCTCGACACCGGTTACAGCGATCTCCGCCGCGACCAGGACGGGCGGGCACGAGTGCGCCTGACCACCCCCAACCGACAGAGGCGGGCCACGCTGTGGCTCGACGAGGGCTATCCGTA
>JALYTU010000544.1 GCA_030854125.1 Actinomycetota bacterium
GGCTCACTTCGGGCCACCGACGTCTCCCGTTCGTTCGAGGGGGTCCAGGCCCTCCGGGGTGTCTCGCTCCAGATTGAGCGCCATGAGGTGGTGGGCCTGATCGGCCCTAACGGCGCCGGCAAGACCACCCTGATCAACCTGATCACCGGCTTTGACCTGCCCACCAGCGGGAAGATCGAGCTCGGAGACGAGGACGTGACGCGGTGGCGAGCGGTCCGTCGCGCCCGCGCCGGGCTTGCCCGCACGTTTCAGCACGGGCATCTGTTCAGCGCGCTGTCGGTGGCCGAGAACATCCAGCTCGCTGCGCTCGGAGTGGGGATGGGCCGACGACGTGCTCGGCAGGTCTGCGATGAGCTGCTTGGCACGCTGGAGCTTCGCGACCATGCTCACCTGGCCGCCGCCGCGCTGGCGCACGGGGACGAACAGAAGGTCGGGGTGGCGCGCGCGCTGGCCTCGCGCCCCCGCTACGTGCTGCTTGACGAGCCGGCCGCCGGCCTCTCCGAAGCCGACATCGACTCGTTCTGCTCGCTCGTGCGACGCGTGCGCGATGACTTTGACGCGGGTGTCCTCCTGGTTGACCACAACATGGCGGTGATCATGGACGTGTGCGACCGGATCTACGTTCTCGACCAGGGGCGCACCCTGGCCGAGGGGTCACCGGCCGAGATCCGCCGCAACATCGACGTGACGGCGGCATATCTCGGATCTTCCGGCGTGGAAGATGCGGCGCGTGCCTGAGCCGGCGCTCGAGATTGAAGCGCTCCAGGTGCGGTACGGGGTCGTGCCCGCGGTGCGGGGCGTCTCGCTGAGCGTCGCCGCCGGAGAGGCAGTGGGTCTGATCGGGCCCAACGGCGCCGGCAAGAGCACCACCCTGCTCGCGGTGATGGGCGCGGTGCCGGCCAGCGGCGGTCAGATCCGCTTGCACGGGCGCTCGATCGTCGGCACCCCGACTGAGCAGATCGTCCGCTCCGGGGTCGGCCTGGTGCCCGAGGGCCGTCACATCTTCGACGCTCTGACGGTCGAGGAGAACCTTCGCCTGGGGCTGGTAGGTCGCAGCGAGCCGAACGGCGTGGAGGCCGACCGTGAGTGGATCGGTGGGCTGTTCCCGGTGGTCCGGGAGGCGGCCGGACGCCAGGCCGGACTGCTGTCGGGCGGCCAGCGCCAGCAGCTGGCGATCGCGCGTGCCCTGCTGGCCAAGCCGCGGTTGCTACTGCTTGACGAGCCCTCCCTGGGACTCGCGCCCTCGATCGTGGACACCGTCTGGGAGGCGCTGGCCGAGATCCGCCGGCGCGGGGTCACGATCCTGTTGGTGGAGCAGCGGGCCCAGATCACCGTCGGCTTCGCCGATCGGACCTATGTGCTCAACCGGGGCCGAATCACCATGGAGCTGACCCCTCGCGACGCTGGGGACACGGCGCGGATGGTGGAGGCGTACTTCGGATGAACCTAGCGCAGTCGATCATCAACGGGCTGGCCCTGGGGGCGCTGTACGCGCTGGTGGCGATCGGTCTCGCGCTGGTGTTCGGGGTAATGCGACTGATCAACTTCGCCCAGGGCGAGCTGATCACCGCCGGGGCGTACTCCCTGAACCTGACCAGCAGCCTGCCGTTGGTGGCCAGCATCGTGATCTGCTTCGCGGTCTGCATCGGCCTGTCGGTGGCGATCGAGCGGCTGGCCTTCCGTCCCCTGCGGGGCGCCGCGCCGGTCACCACCCTGGTGGCCACCTTCGCAGTGGCGTTTGCACTCGAGGCCGTGTGGCTGATCGCGTTCGGCACGAACGGCAAGCCGGCCGACCCGCTCTCCAGCCTCAACCAGATCGCGATCCACGGGTCGCTCAACCTGCGCTGGGTGACGATCATCGAGCTGGTGGCCGGGCTGGGCCTGCTCGGGGGCACCGGGCTGTTCCTCAGCCGCACCAACCTCGGGCTGCAGATGCGGGCCGCGGCTGCGGACTTCCGCACTGCCCGCTTACTGGGCGTGCGCACCGACGCGGTGATCTCGTTCGCATTTGTTATCGCAGGAGGGATGGCCGCGGTGGTGGCCATGCTGTTCACCGTGCAGCAGCCGCTGGTCACGCCCACCTTCGGCCTCGACATCACGGTCATCGCGCTGGTCGGGGCGGTGGTGGGCGGGGTTGACCGGCTGTGGAGCGCTACCGCGGGTGGGTTCGCGATCGGCTTTGCGACCTCGGTTCTCAACGACGTGCTGCCGGCCTCCCAGCAGCGCTTTCAGACGGCCTGGGTATTCCTGCTGGTGATCATCCTGTTGCTGCTGCGCCCGGCCGGCCTGTTCTCAGCGTTGGGCCGCTCCCCGGTCGAGCGGACATGAATCGGCTAAAGCCGTTCCAGACGCTGCTCGCGTCGATCGTGCTGTTGGCGATCGTCGCGCTGATCGGTAGCGGCGCCTCGGCGGCCACGCAGCAGGCCTTCATCACCGCGCTGGTCTCGGCGACCATCGTGTACGGGCTGTACGTATTCGTCGGCAACTCCGGAGTCATCTCCTTCGGTCACATCAGCTTCGCAGCCATCGGGGCGTTCGCCGCCGGCGTGATGACAATTCCCACCGGCCCCAAGCATCTGGTCCTACAGGGCCTGTGGTCATTCATCGCCCAGCATTCAATCTCTAACTTCGCCTCGCTGGTGCTGGCGGCTGCGCTGGGCGCGATCGTCGCCTTGATCGTTGGCTTTCCGCTGATGCGCCTGTCGGGCATCGCCGCCGGCATCGGCACCTTCGCCGTGCTCGAGATCACCAACAACGTCCTGCAGCAGTGGACCAAGATTGGGCCAGGACCGACCACGCTGGCGCTGGTGCCGGTCTCGACCGGCATCTGGCAAGCGCTGCTGGCGGCGATCATCGCGGCGACTGTCGCGTTTGTCTATCAGGCCTCACGCCGGGGGAGACTCCTGCGGGCGGCCCGCGAGGATGAGGCGGCGGCCCAGGCGATTGGGGTCAACATCACCCGTGAACGGCTGATCGCCTTCACCCTGTCCGGGGCAATCGCCGGACTAGGC
>JALYTU010000545.1 GCA_030854125.1 Actinomycetota bacterium
AGGGCGACGGCTGCCCCGGAGCGCAGAGCTCGATGAACGGCACGATCAGGACAGCTGATCCGAGAGTGGGGACGAGTACGTGCCGGAGCGGGGAGAAGATCGCCCGATGCCGGCGCCACATGAAGACGGGGAGAGAGACGTTCGTCAGCAGGTAGACGACGAGGATCACGATCGTGCCCATGGTCGAGCACTCCGCGTAGAGGCCGACCGGGTTCAACGATCGCGTCTGGCCGCTGATCACGTGCGTGAGCCACCAGACGCCAATGATCCCGAGGCCGATCGCAGCCATCGCGATCAGTGCGTTGACCGGCGTGTTCGTACCCTTGCGCAAGCGTCCGAGCGGGGCGGGCAGAAGCCCGGTCCGCCCGCCATCGAACAGCATGCGCGCCTGCGAGCTGCACCCGGCCATCAGCGCCGCCAGCACCGACACGATCCCAGCGATCCAAGCCAGGACCGCCAGCCCCCCCAACTGATGGTCGGCGACGGTGAGAAACGGGACCGAAGTTCGGCCGATGGACGCGATGTCGTAGTGAAAGCCGGTGATGGTGGCGTACGCGAACAGCACGAAGAGCACGGCCCCGATTGCGATCGAGAGGTACAGGGCGCGCGGGACCGTCCGCTTCGGGTCCCGCGTCTCCTCCGCGAGTGCCGGGCCGTTCTCCCAGCCGATGAACATGTACAGCGCCAGCGGAAAGCCCCGCGAGAGACCGGTCAGGCCGCCGGACAGGTGCGACCACGAGAACGGTACGCCGGAGAGATGGCCGCGCTGATCGATGATGGTGGCGACACAGACCGCCAGCATGACCGCGACTTGCGCGACGAGCGCCACCCCAACCGCAGAGGTCGAAAGTTTGACCCCTCGCGCGCTGACCCAGATCGCGGCGACGGTCAGGAACACCGCCAGCGGCTCCCAGGCCAGGTGCACCGACGTGTAGTGATCGAGCGTGAGCGTCACCATCCCGCCCGCCATCGCGAAGACGCCGGCCATCGCGACGGTGTAGCCAACGGTCACCAACAGCGCCGTCACCACTCCCGCCCTCGCCCCCAGGCCCGACTCGACGTAGGTGATGAAGCTTCCGGCCGACGGCTCAGCGCGCGTGAACTCGGCAACCACCGCCGCCAAGAACACAACCGCGATCCCGGCCGCCACGATCGTCAACGGCGCCGCGACGCCGGCGGTCACCGCGATCACTCCGAACGCGAAGTAGAAGTCGATGCCCGGCCCGATATTCGCGACGGTCGAGACCGTCAGGTCTCTCAGTCCGAGCTGGCCGGACCTCAGCCGCCCATCAGCGGGTCGAGGATCATCCGCGCCGGGCCTGAGCGCTACACCAGACGCCGGAGTCACCGCGCCCCGCAGGTCGGCCGATCGCTGGCGCACCTGAAGCCTGAGCGTGACTGAATGACCCTACGCCACACCCGGTCGGCCGCCCTCGACGCCATCGGCGCAACTCTAGCCTCGCGCTCCGCGATTGCTCCCGCAATCACGAACGCCGGGCCACACGGCGCAGCCGTGATCTGGAGGGTCGCTCCGGGTCGGCCGGCCCAGCACGACGTCAACGCGCTGCCGGTCTGTGGGCAGAAGTTTCGGGCGCTGACTACTGGTGGGCTTCCAGCTCGCGGACCCGGTCGAGGAGTTCGCACACGAGCACCGCGCCGGCGAAGTTGAGCCCGAGGTCGCGGCGCAGCCGCTCTGCCCGCGCGATCCGCGCGGCGCTGCGCGCGTCATAGCGCGGTACCTCGGCCGGCTCAGGATGAAGCTCGAAGAGGCCGAACTCCAGATAGCGACGGACCACGGTGATCCGGACCCCAGCCTGCTCGGCGACAACGGTCAGCTCCACCGGATCTTCGCTGTTCATGCAGGCATCTCCCGGGGCGAGGTCGCCGCGAGCTGCTCGTAAAGCTCGCGTTCACGGTCAGACAGCCGTTTGGGAACG
The DNA here is from genome assembly GCA_030854125.1 of Actinomycetota bacterium. GTDB lineage: Bacteria > Actinomycetota > Thermoleophilia > Solirubrobacterales > Solirubrobacteraceae > Palsa-465. The sequence continues at coordinate 1,938 of JALYTU010000545.1, forward strand.
GTGATCTTGACGATCGCGTGTAGATCCCCGCGGCCACCCCCGGACTTCGGGAGCCCCCGCCCCCGGAGCCGGAGACGCCGCCCGCTGGAGGAGCCAGCCGGGACGCGGACCTGAGCGTTGCCGCTCAGGGTCTGGACCGGGACGGTCGCGCCGAGCGCCGCCTCCCATGGCGCGACCGGAAGGTCGACGTCGAGGTCGTCGTCGCCGCGCACGAAAAAGTGCGCCGGGAGCTTGACCGCGATGCGGAGGTAGAGGTCGCCGGAAGGACCGCCGTCGCGACCCGGTGCGCCCTGTCCGGCCAGGCGAATCAACTGACCATCGCGCACTCCGGCGGGGAAGTTGACCTCGATCTCACGGCGGTCGAGCGTCAGGCTGCGGCGTCCTCCCTGCAGCGCGTCCTCCAGTGACAGCTCGAGCAGTGCCTCGCGGTCCCGGCCTCGGAGCGGCCCGTTGGTGCGCCCGGCCGAGCCGCCGCCGGCACGGTCTCCGAACAGCCGCTCGAACAGGTCGTCGCTGAACTCCACCCGGTCCTCGTCGCCTTGGAATTTCTGGCGGGTGAAGAACTCGTCGAAGTTCGCGTCCGGCGCCTCCTGCTCCTGCCGGCGCCAGTCGGCGCCAAGGCGGTCATAGCGCTCGCGCTTTTCAGGATCGGACAGCACCTCATGCGCCTCACCCAGCTCCTTGAAACGGTCCTCCGCGTCGCCGTCAGAGTTGAGGTCGGGGTGGTACCTGCGGGCGAGCTTGCGGTAGGCCCGGCGGATCGCGTCCTGATCGGCGTCACGCGGCACGCCAAGCACCTCGTAGTAGTCCGTATAGGCCAGCGCCATCAGGCCCTAATCCTGACGCAAGCGAACGCCGCGGTTTCCGTCTCGCCGAGTCGCAGCGCGTCGACACGTGCAGACCCGGGCGGCCGACGAAAAGGGGAGGTCGCCGACGTCACCAACGGACCCCCCGGATCGAAAGCAGGGCACGCGGCCCCGGCACCGCGCGTTACCGGCGCCGGCCACGCTCGTCGGTGGCTTCGCGCTCGTCCTCGCCGTGGTCCGACGACGTGG
>JALYTU010000546.1 GCA_030854125.1 Actinomycetota bacterium
CAACGTGGGTCCGGAGCCGTGCCCGTACGGCATCGGCGCTCACCCGTACCTGACCCTTGGCACACCCTCGATCGACCCGATCCTGCTCGAGCTGCCGGCCCGCAGCCGGCTGCAGGCCGATGATCACGGAATCCCGAACGGGATCGTCGCGGTCGAAGGCAGCCGGTATGACTTCAGCACCGCGCGCGCGATCGGCGCTGACCGGCTCGACACCGGCTTCACGGATCTGCGCCGCGACGGCGACGGGCGGGCCCGGGCCCGGATCGCCACTGCTGACGGATCGCGCCGCGCCACCCTCTGGGTCGACGGCGCCTACACGCATCTGATGGTGTTCACCGGCGACACGCTCGCGCCGCAGGCGCGCCGCCGAGGCGTGGCGATCGAGCCGATGAGCTGCCCGCCCAATGCGCTGGCCACCGGGGAAGGTCTGATCTGGCTGGGCCCCGGCGACGGGCACAGCGCGCGGTGGGGCATCAGTCCCGGCTAAGAGTTCCCGGACGCCCAGCCGCCCCTGCGGCGCCGGTGCCGCGGTACGATTTTCGGCCCCACCACGAAGGAGGAGGCGGTGACCGAGGTTTCAGACAGAGCTCCGTCCCACGCCCGGGGCGTTGATCGGCCCGCCCTCCTGGAGCAGACGATCGGGGCGAACCTCGATGCGACGATCGCCCGCCACGGCGACCGCGAGGCGCTTGTCTCCTGCTCACAGGGACTGCGGTTCACCTATCGCGAGTTCGGTGCCGCGATCGATCAACTCGCACGAGGCTTGGTCGCCGCGGGTTTGGTCGCCGGGGACCGGTTGGGCATCTGGAGCCCGAACCGGGCCGAGTGGACGCTCGTGCAGTACGCGACCGCCAAGCTCGGGGTCATCCTCGTCAATGTCAACCCCGCTTATCGCACCTCCGAGCTTCAGTACGTGCTGCGTCAGTCGGGCTGCCGGATGCTGATCGCTGCGCCCTCGTTCAAGTCCTCGGACTACCGCGCGATGGTCGCCGAGGTCCGCGCCGAGCTGCCGGATCTGGAGTCGGTGATCTTCTTCGAGTCTTCGGAGTGGGAGGGGCTGCTGCGGTCCGCCGTATCGGTCACGCCGCAGGAGCTGGCGCGGCGCGGCGCCGCACTGGCGCCGCGGGATCCGATCAACATCCAGTACACGAGCGGGACGACGGGCTTTCCCAAGGGCGCGACCCTCACCCACCGCAACATCCTCAACAACGGCTACCTGGTGGGGGAGGGGTGCCATTACAGCGAGGCTGACCGGGTCTGCATCCCGGTGCCCTTCTACCATTGCTTCGGGATGGTCATGGGTAACCTCGCGTGCACATCGCATGGTGCGACGATGGTCATCCCCGCGCCGGCCTTCGACCCCGAGGCGACGCTGCGTGCCGTGGCCGACGAGCGCTGCAGCTCGCTCTACGGGGTTCCGACGATGTTCATCGGCGAGCTGGATCATCCTCGCTTTGCCGAGTTCGATCTCCGCTCGCTGCGGACCGGAATCATGGCCGGTTCCCCGTGCCCGGTCGAGGTGATGAAGCGCGTCATCGAGCGCATGCATATGAGCGAGGTCGGCATCGCCTACGGGATGACGGAAACCTCCCCGGTGTCCACTCAGACCGCGCACGACGATCCGGTGGAGAAGCGGGTCGGCAGCGTCGGCCGGGTCGGGCCCCATCTCGAGGTCAAGGTGATCGATCCCGTCGCCGGCGACACGGTCGCGCGCGGTGAGCGCGGCGAGCTGTGCACCCGTGGCTACAGCGTGATGACGGGCTACTGGCAGGATGCCGAGCGAACCGCCGAGGCGATCGACGACGACGGCTGGATGCACACCGGCGATCTGGCCACGATGGACGACGAGGGCTACGTCAAGATCGTCGGGCGCAGCAAGGACATGGTGATCCGGGGGGGAGAGAACCTCTACCCGCGCGAGATCGAGGAGTTCCTCTATGGGCACCCCGACATCTCCGACGTGCAGGTGGTTGGCGTGCCCGACGCGCGCTACGGCGAGGAGCTCGTCGCGTTTGTGATCCCGCGCCGCGGCGCGACCGTCGAGCGTGAGCAGGTCGAGAGCTTCTGCCGCGGCAAGGTCGCTCACCAGAAGATCCCGCGCTACGTCCAGGCCGTCGATGCGTTCCCGATGACCGTGACCGGCAAGGTGCAGAAGTACAAGCTTCGCGAGCAGGCGATCGACGCCCTCGGCCTCAGTGAGTTGACCCGATGACCGGCTCGGAGATCGGTCTTGCGCTGTCGGTGTTCCTCGCCTGCACGGTCGAGGCCGTCGAGGCCCTGACGATCGTTCTCGCCGTCGGGGTGACCCGCAGCTGGCGCTCGGCGATGATCGGTGTCGGGGCTGGAGTGCTTGCGCTGGCGGTAGTCACCGCAGCGCTCGGGCCGGCGTTGACATCGCTGCCGCTCAACGTGCTGCGCCTGATCGTCGGCGGCCTGCTGCTGGTCTTCGGGCTGCAATGGCTGCGCAAGGCGATACTACGGGCAGCTGGTCTCAAGGCCCTTCACGATGAGGCGGGGATCTTCGCGCGCGAGCGCGAGGCCGCCGGCGCCGCCGGTGCGATCGACTCGGGGTTTGACGGCTACTCGTTCACGCTCGCCTTCAAGGGTGTCTTCCTCGAGGGCCTCGAGGTGATCTTCATCGTCCTGACCTTCGGCGCCAACCAGCACAATGTCGGGTTGGCGGCGGTCGCGGCCGTGGCCGCGGTGGCGTTGGTGATCGTCACCGGGATGCTCGTCCACGCGCCGCTCTCGCGCGTTCCCGAGAACAGTCTGAAGTTCGGCGTCGGCGTGATGCTGACCTCGTTCGGGATGTTCTGGGGCGCCGAGGGTGCCGGCGCCAACTGGCCGGGCAGCGACGCCTCGCTGTTGGTCATCATCCCAGTGACCCTGCTGGTGGCGATCGCGATGGTGACCGCATTGCGACGGCGCGTGGCGTCGCCGCCGGCGACGGCCGAGGCGCGCGATGACGCGGCGGTACACGCA
>JALYTU010000547.1 GCA_030854125.1 Actinomycetota bacterium
GGTCAGCGCCGCGGCCGGGCGGGCGGCCGGGATGCACGGCACGGCGAGGTCGATCGGGTGGCCGGTGGCGGTGACGGCGTCGGAGATGCTTGCGTATCGCTGCTCGGCCGGGTCGGGGTCGGCGGGGTTGATGCCGACGACCGAGCCGCCGAAATGGGCCAGCGACCGCAGCATGGCACCACCGAGCTTGCCGGGGTCACGGGAGGCCCCCACGACGGCGATGCCTCGGGGCGCAAACAGCGGCGCGAGCCTGCTGCGGCTGTGGCCTTCCACGGTTGAGGCGTCCTCCGCCCGGTCACCGATCACGACAGCGGACCCATGACGTAGTCGGTGCGCCCGGACAGCACCGCGGTGGTGGCGGTGTCGGCGTCGGCCGCTTCGACGAGCAGGCTGTCGATGCCGTGGACCAGGCGTGCCTGCTCGCACGCCAGCCGCCGGGTCAGCGCCGAACCACCGTCGACCGCGACCAGCACCGCTCCGGCAGCGACGCCCTTGGCGATGTCGTCAAGGACGGCGGGCAGGTCGGCCTCCGCGCCGGGGGCGGTGACCTGCAGCGCCCACGCGTCGGGTCCGGTAGCGCCGGTCCGCAGCGGCAGTTCGTGGCCGGCAAGGCCGACGGTGCCGTCGCCAGCAGTGAGGACCCGGCCGGGCAGCCGGTGCCCGGCGAGCTCGCGTGGCGTCTCCAACGGCTCGTGTCCGTGCAGCTGCCGCCATTGGTCGTGGGCGGCCGCGACGAAGTCGCTGTCGCGGGTCGCGAGCTTGGCGTCGGTGAGCGATCGGGTGAAGAAGTGGTAGGCGAACTGCCACGGCGGCAGGGTGTCGTGTGACCGGCCGAAGTGCTCCCACCACGAGAGGCTCGGCCGGGCGGCGTTCTGGATCTTCGCGACCTTCGGCTGCCGGATCTGCTCGTAATCGGCGAGAGCTGCAGGCACATCGCCGGGGTGGGAGCCGAGGGCGTCGGCCAGGGCGATCGCGTCCTCCATCGCCATCTTCGTGCCCGACCCGACGGAGAAGTGAGCAGTGTGGGCGGAGTCGCCGAGCAGCACCAGCTGCGTCGACCCGGCCTGATGGCTCCACCGCGCGGCGCGGCGGGTCTGGAAGTTGCCCCAGCGGGAGTTGTTCACCAGCAGCGGGTGCCCGTCGACCTGCTCGGCGAACAGTTCAGCAAGGTAGGCGCGGGTCTTCTCATCGCTCGCGCCGGGCGGCGCGGTGACGTCGAATTCGTCGAGGCCGGCGGCCCGCCACGACTCTTCATCGGTCTCGACGATGAACGTCGACACCCCGTTGCCGATCGGGTACCCGTGCACTGCGAACACCCCGTGCGGCCCGCGCGCGTGGACGAACGTCAGCCCCTCGAACAGATGCGTGGTGCCCAGCCAGATGAACTTGGCCGCGGCGGTCTCAGCCGTCGGCCTGAACGCATCGGCGAACCGGTCCCGCAGCCGGGAGTTCGCTCCGTCCGCGGCGACGACGAGGTCGTAGCCGCCGCCGAGGACGTCATCGACGTCGACCTGGGTGGAGAACCGGACGTCGACGCCGGCGTCGACCGCACCCTGCTGCAGCAGCCCGAGCAGTGTCTTGCGTTCAACCGCAGCCATGCCGTTGCCGCCGCACCGGAAGCGCTCACCGTGCAGGCGTACCTCGATCGGGTCCCAATGGACTCCGTGCTCGGTCAGCGCGGTGAGCAGCACCGGGTCGGCCGCGTGGATCCCGGCCAGGGTGGCGTCGGAGAACACCACCCCGAAACCGAAGGTGTCCTCAGCCCGGTTGCGCTCGAACAGCACCACCTCGGCGTCCGGGTCGGCCCGCTTGACCAGCGTCGCCGCGAACAATCCGCCGGGACCACCGCCCACGATCGCCACGCGCATCGGCGCGCCTCCTCAGCTCTGAGGCCTCCATCATGTAACAGTCGAGACGGCCGTCCGTCAACGATATGTCACATCTTGTTCGGCCTAGAGTTCTCAGTCCTCGCCGATCACCTTCCGGAACCACCGCTGCGCGGGCGCCCCGAGCGCGTCGTACAGGGCCAGGAACAGCGAGTGGGCCTCGGTACCGGGCCACCCGCCGGGGGTCAGAGCCGACGGCAGGTCGGGGTCGGCGAACGGGAACTTGCGGTAGCTGTAGACCAGCCGCGTCCGCTGAACGAGAGCCTGTTTATCGTCCATGCCATCTGGGTCCAGGTCGCGCCACGCATCGATCCACGCGCGGTAGTCCTCGGCCAGCTGCCGCAGATCCCAGCAGCGTGCCGCGAGGTCCCGGTCCTGTGCCGCTCCCTCCGAGCGGGCCGTAACCTGATCGAACCGGGCCTCGGACTCACGCCCCAGCAGCTCCCGCACCTGCACCCGACGGTCACGGGCGGACATCCAGGTGCTCGGTGCCAGCGCGCCGAACCCCAGCCAGGACAAACCTGTGCGCAATCGCTCCCGGCTCGCCCGCGCGATCTCGGGCACCTGGTAGATGACCATGTGCCAGGTGCCGTCCCAAGCGTCCGGGTGGCGGGCGAAGATGCGCTCGCGGCCCTCGTCGAGCAACTGCAAAATGTCAGGGGCGAGGACGTACTCGGTAGTCCGGCCCTGCCGCTGGGTCTGGAAGAATCCCTCCCTACGCAACCGCGACATCAACACCCGGACGTTGTCGTCACTGACGTCGAACGCTCCGAGCAGCTCCGTCATCGCCCCGAGCGCGATGACGCCATCGTGATAGCGGATGTAGTCGCCGGCAAGGTCCAGCACGACCGAACGTGGTTTCACGTGCTCAGGATGACGCATCAAGCCGACGGCATTGCGGTGCAGGGGCGGCTGGTCGCCGTGCATCGCCACCGCGCTCCTGCTGACCACTGCGGTCGTCAGCCCGACCATTCCGCATCGGCGTCGACCTGACGGCACGCGCCCACGTCCGAGCTTGTCGTCCCGCTGACAGCCGCTCCGGTCCGCCAGGCTCCGCAGCGCCGTACGCGATGTTCAATCAGCGCCACAGCCG
>JALYTU010000548.1 GCA_030854125.1 Actinomycetota bacterium
ACAGGGCCGGGCGCGAAAGCACCTGCATCGGCGCCATCGCCACCGACGCACCGCTGACCCGCGCACAATGCACTCGGCTGGCAGCGATGGCGCACGACGGCCTCGCGCGCAGTATCCGCCCGGTCCACACGATGTTCGACGGCGACTGCCTGTTTGCGCTGTCGACCGCGCCGGCGGGGGCGGCGCCGGTGGACAACTTGACGCTCAGCATCCTCGGCACGCTCGCCGCCGACATGGTGGCGAGGGCGGTGCGCCGCGCGGTGTTCGGCTAGAGAGCGTCCGGCCGGGGAGCGTCCGGCTGGCGAACGTTCAGTTCGGGACAGGCACCGCTGCCTTGATCCCGGCATAGGTCTTGGCCTGCTCGGCGCGCAGGCCCTCGACCTTGTCGATACCGGTGCCGATCCGCGACAGCAGTGCCGTGACATCGCCGCCCGCCGCCGCCTGCCGGGCAAGGTCGCCCGCCAGTTCGTTATAGCGGTCGCGCAGGTCGCCCGCCTGGCTGCCCAGCCGGTCGAGACGGGTCAGTTCAAGCTGCGCCGACGACGCCGCATCCGCCCCGGTCTTGCCGCCCGCAGCCTCGGTATCGGCAAGCTGGGCGCGCAGGCGCTTTTCATAGGCCCCGACATCGCGCTCCAGGCTTCCAGCCCGCGCCTCGGCATCGCGGACGGCATCGACGGGAACCGCGGCCGCGACTGGAGCCGCAGGCTCACCGCGACCGGCAGCAACGGGACGCGTCACCAGCGGCTGGGCCTCACCCGGCCGCAGGGCGAGGCTCGGCCAGTCTCCGGCGGGCGCGTCGGCACACGCAGCAAGACACAGAAGCGGGAGCAGCGCGGCGCGGATCATGCCTGTCCCTAGGCCGCCGCCCAAAAACCGGCAAGCGCGCCGTGCCCCCTTGCCTTGCACCGATCGAGCGTCTATCCGCAGCCTCCTTCGCGCCCGTAGCTCAGCTGGATAGAGCATCAGACTACGAATCTGAGGGTCGGACGTTCGAATCGTTCCGGGCGCACCATAAATTCAATAACTTAGCCGTTTTTACCGTTTGAGCCGCACGTGCTCAAACGGTTTTTCAAACGGTAATCGCTGGCCGACACGGTTCCTGCCGCTTGCATCGCTCAATCCGTGACCGTGCGCGATGAGCGAATCGACGACGCGGAACGGCCTCAAGTTTGGATGGACCGCGCATTGGCGTCCCCCCTCGCCCGAGCGACGCCCCTCAAATTAGAGTGAGAGAGCGGCTGCGCTTTCGCGACGGGTCTGAGGCCAAGAGAGAGTCTCGCGGCCGCCCGTCGCGAAAGGCTTTGCCATGATCATGAACGATGTGCGGCGCGACGTAAGCGTCGGAGTCCAGCCAGTGAAGAGCAGCTTCAAGGTGGATATCTCGCGCGGCGAGCGGATCGGTCGCGTCTCGTCCGAATGGTTCTCACGCCCCGACGACGAGCGCTATCTCTCGCTGAGCGTTCTGCACAACACTGTCCGCTCGCGCGCCGAGCGCGCCACGGCGCGCACCGTCGAGACTAAGTCACTCCGCGTTGAGGCGCGGACCAACGACGTCAGCCGCCTATCCCTCGCCATTCCGGGTTGTCCCGAACTGGCTGCCCCCACCCACTGGTCGTTCGGCCAGCTGTGCGGCCTGGTCGGCGCACCCGCCGGATACCTCCGCCAGCTGCCCGCACCGCTCGCCGGCATCAACCTCCAGCACGGACTAACCTCGCACCGCGCCGAGCTGGTGAAGACGCTCGAAGCTGACGACGGGCGGATCGAGCTCCGCGCGGTGACCGGTCCCGACTACGGCCGGATCTGGGATCACGAACTGGTCGAGGCGGTGATGCGCATCGCCGGCGACGGCGTCGGCGACACCCGCTGGAAGGTCCCGGGGACGCTCGACTGGTCGACGATGACCCACAACCCGTTCGTCGAGGTGACCAAGGACACGACGACGCTCTACGCCAGCGACCGCGACGTCTTCCTGTTCCTCGTCGACGATACCCACCCGATCGAGGCGGGGCGCTTGCCCAACGGCGATCCCGATCTCTACTTCCGGGGCTTCTACTGCTGGAACTCGGAGGTCGGCTCGAAGACGCTCGGCATGGCGTCGTTCTTCCTCCGCGCCGTCTGCATGAACCGCAATATCTGGGGTGCCGAGGGCTTCGAGGAGGTCTCGATCCGCCACAGCAAGTTTGCTGCGCACCGGTTCGCGCACCAGGCCGCACCCGCGCTCGAACGCTTTGCCGACAGCTCGGCGGCCGCGTTCGTCAGCGGCATTCGGGCGGCGCGGGAGCGCATCGTCGCGCGCAGCGATGAGGACCGCGAGGTCTTCCTGCGCAAGCGCGGGTTCTCGAAAACCGAGACGTCGACGATTATCGCCACCGTTCTCGGCGAGGAGGGGCGTCCGCCCGAGAGCATCTACGACTTTGTCCAAGGCATCACCGCCGTCGCCCGCGACCGCCCGCACCAGGACGCTCGTCTCGACCTCGAGGCCCGTGCGGCCAAGCTGATGGCGAGCGCACAGTAGTGTCAATCCGCAAGGCCGCGTCGGCTTTGCGGTTATCCGGTTCTACGCCTCTCCGACGCTCGGTTCTCCGGCCCGCCGCTTCCTAGAGGAAGAGGTGGGCTGGAGTTTTCGTGACGGGTCGAGGGTCGAGAGAGAGGCTTTCGACCGGCCCGTCATGGAGAAGCCCCGTGACCAAATCCGTCCAGAAGATCGCGCTCAGCACCTCGCGCGACATTCCTTTCGACAAACTGGTGCTCGCCCAGTCGAACGTCCGCCATATCAAGGCAGGCGTGGGGATCGAGCAGCTCGCCGAGGACATCGCCCGGCGCACGCTGCTGCAGAGCCTGACCGTCCGTGCCGTCGTCGGCGACGACGGTGCCGAGACCGGCATCTATGAGGTGCCTGCCGGCGGTCGCCGGTTCCGCGCGCTCGAACTGCTGGTCAAGCATAAGCGCCTGCCCAAGACCGCACCGATCCCGTGCGT
>JALYTU010000046.1 GCA_030854125.1 Actinomycetota bacterium
GGCCGGGTCGCTGCTGCGGGCAGCCTGCGAGTGCTCGCGGCTGTCCTTGGTGGAGATCAGCAGCGCGGCGAGGATCGCGCCGGCGAGGGCAAACCCAGAGCCGACGAGAAAGGCCCGATCAAAGCCCTTGGTCAGCGCCACCGCGGCGTTGTGGGTCCCCGCGTGCAGCAGGCTCTGGGTGCGGCTGTTGGCGATCGTGGCCAGGATCGCCAGTCCGAGGGCGCCTCCCACCTGCTGGGAGGTGTTGATCAAACCCGACGCGAGTCCCGCCTCGTGCGGCCGAGTGCCCGTGACCGCGGCGATCGTCACCGGCACGAACGCGAAGCCGAGGCCGACCGCGGCCAGCAGCGACGGGCCGAGCACGTCGGAGACGAACGACCCCCCGGTGGCCGGCACCTGCGCGAACCAGAACAGTCCGCCGGCGATCAGGAGCAGACCTCCGATCAGCGGCGCCTTAAAGCCAAAACGCGTGACCAGCGCCGAGGCGGCGCCCGCCGAGAGGATGATCCCGACCGCCAACGGCAGGTAGGAGAACCCGGTCTTGATCGGCGAGTAGTGCAGGGCTTTCTGGAGGTACAGGGAGACGAAGAAGAACATCGAGAACAGCGACATGCCGATCAGCAGGCCGACGATGTTCGCGCCGCGCAAGGTCCGCAGGCGGAAGATCGAGAACGGCATCAGCGGCTGGCGCTGCCGGGATTCGATGGCTACGAAGGCGACGAGCAGCACAACCGCACCGGCGATCAGCAGCAGCGTCTTGGATGATCCCCAGCCGGCGTTGGCGGCGTCGACGATCGCGTAAACGAGCAGCGAGAGGCCGGCGGTGACGGTCACCGCGCCGGGCAGATCGAACGTGTTCGTGTCATCGTCGGCGCGGCTCTCGACCAGCGTCCGGGGGGCCAGGGCCGCCGCCGCGAGGCCGATCGGGACGTTGACGAACAGGACCCAGCGCCAGCTCAGCCCGCTGGTGAGGATGCCGCCGAGCAGCACGCCGGCGGCGCCCCCGGCGCCCGCAACGGCGCCCCAGATGCCAAGCGCGCGGTTGCGCTCGGCGCCCTCGGCGAAGGTGGTGGTGATGATCGACAGGGCGGCCGGCGAGACGATCGCCGCCCCCAGCCCCTGAATGGCCCGGGCAGCGATCAGCCATCCCTCGGATTGGGCCAGCCCGCCCGCGAGGGAGGCGAGCGTGAACACCACGAGGCCGACCATGAACATGCGCCTGCGCCCCAGCAGGTCGGCCAGCCGGCCACCCAGCAGCAGAAAGCCCCCGAACGCGAGGGTGTAGGCGTTGACGACCCATGACAGGTCGGTGCGGGCGAAGTGCAGGGCGGTGCCGATCGACGGCAGCGCGACGTTGACGATCGAGGCGTCGATCACGATCACGAACTGCGTCATCGCCAGCAGCAGCAGCGCGATGTTCTTGGCGCGCGGCGTGTAGGCGGGCGCGTCCTCAGTAATCGTTGTCATGGAAGCTGACCTCCGGTTCCGGTTGCGCTGGCGACTATAGGGAACTATGATTCCGCTTGTCAAGCCGTCTGAGTGAACAAGTTGTGTCCGACATCGTGATCGATACCGACCGCCCACTCCGCGCCGACGCGCGCCGCAACCGCCAGCGCATCCTGGAGAGCGCCCGGGCTGTCTTCGCGCGATGCGGCCCCGACGCGCAGATCGATGATGTCGCGCGCGAAGCGGGCGTCGGCGTGGGGACCGTCTACCGCCACTTTCCCAACAAGGAAGCGCTGCTGGTGGCGCTCATGCGGGAGAAGTTCCGGCTGTTCGCGGCGCGTGGGCGAGAGGCGCTTGCCCAGGACGGCGAGCCGTTTGGCCTGCTCGTCGAGCTCCTGCGCCACAACGCGGAGACGGCGGCCAGCGACGCTGCCGTCCAGCACGCGTTGGCGGGAGTCGGCGAGCACATCTGGCTTCAGGCGGCAGCCGAGCAGGACGATTTGATCACGGTCACCGAAGAGCTGCTGACGCGGGCTCGTCGCGCGGGAACGATCCGGCCCGACATCGGCCCGCTCGACATCGGGATGCTGATGTGCGGCGTGTGCTCGACGATGGGCGACAAGCCCGGCTTTGACTGGCGCCGGCATCTCGAGCTCGTGATCGACATGCTGCGCGCCCCCTGACGGCGCCACCGGGGCAGCGCCGGTCGTCCGTTGCGGCGGGTGGCCCGGCTAGCGGATGTGCATGCCCGAGATCGCGCGCGAGATGACCAGCCGCTGGATCTCCGAGGTGCCCTCGAAGATCGTGTAGATCTTCGCGTCGCGGTGCATCCGCTCGACCGGGAACTCGCGCGTGTAGCCGTTGCCGCCGAGGATCTGGATCGCCCGCTCGGTGGCCCAGACGGCGACCTCGCCGGCTTTGAGCTTGCTCATCGAGCCCTCAGCGTTCTCGAAGTCGTGGCCGTTGCGGCCCATCCAGGCGGCGCGCCAAACGAGCAGGCGCGCGGCGTCGATCTCCATCTTCATGTCGGCCAGGGTGAAGGCGATCGACTGGTTGTCGATAATCGGACGCCCGAATTGCGACCGCTCCTTGGCGTAGTCCAGCGCGAACTCGTACGCGGCGCGGGCGATGCCGAGCGCCTGGGCGCCGACGGTGGGCCGGCTGAGCTCGAAGGTCCGCATCGCCGCCTGACCCCGGGAGGACTGCCCTTCACGGGCGCGGGCCAGCCGGGCGTCGAGCTTCTCCTTGCCCCCCAGCAGGCAGGAGCCGGGGATCTTGACGTCATCGAGGAAGACGTCGGCGGTATGCGAGGCGCGCAGGCCGTGCTTCTTGACCTTGGTGCCCATCTCCAGTCCCTTGGTTCCAGGCGGGATCACGAATGACGCGTGCCCGCGCGACTTCAGCTCGGGGTCGACCTGGGCGACGACGACGTGCACGTTGGCGATCCCGCCGTTGGTGGCCCACGCCTTCTGGCCGTTGAGGGTCCACTGATCTGATGCCTGGTCGTACTTGGCCCGGGTGCGTAGCGAGGAGACATCGGAGCCGGCGTCGGGCTCGGACACGCAGAAGGCCGCGACCTGGGGGTCTGACTCGGTGCCGAAGCACTGCGGGATCCATTCGCCCCACTGCTCGGGCGTGCCGTTGGCCTGGATCGCGGCGACGCCCAGCGTCGTGCCCATGATCGACATGCCGATCCCCGCGTCACCCCAGAAGAGCTCCTCGTTGACGATCGGGAACATGATCCCGCTCTCGTCGTACCAGAACTGCGCGATCCCCTCCAGGCCGTAGAGGCCGATTTTCGCCGCCTCCTGGATGATCGGCCAGGGCGTCTCCTCGCGCTCGTCCCACTCGGCCGCGGCCGGGCGAACCGTCTGCTCAGCGAACCCCTTGACCCAGTCGCGGATGTCCTTCTGGTCCTGGCTGAGCTCCAGGGAGAACGGCGGCTTCTCGGCGGCGCCGTTGGCCTCGGTGCCTGGTGCTGCCTGCTCCGGGGACGCTGCTTCCATAAGACGAGGATCCTTTCGCTACGAGTTCGCGGTGTCTTGATGCTACCCGTGAGTAGCGAGCCGCTCACCGGCCTGCGCTATGCGCCGATCGACGGTGTGCTCGCGACCGAGGTCCGCCGGCGGCGATGAGTCTGTGACGGCGACCCGGTCTTGTACGTTGACCGACGACGCCGACGGAAGGGACATCGCCTCATGAACGCTGAACGCGACCGCCGCTGGTTCGCCCTCGTGGTGCTGTGCCTCGGATCGCTGATGATCGTCCTGGACTCCACGATCGTCAACGTCGCCCTGCCCTCGATCCGCCGCGATCTCGGCTTCTCCTCGACCTCGCTGGCCTGGGTGGTCAACGGTTACCTGCTCAGCTTCGGGGGCTTTCTGCTGCTTGGGGGCCGGCTAGGGGACCTGTTCGGTCATCGCCGCCTGTTCCTGGGCGGGATCGCACTGTTCACGTTGGCCTCGCTGGCCTGTGGCGCGGCGAGCTCGCAGGGGCTGCTGGTGGCGGCCCGGGTCATCCAGGGTTTCGGAGGCGCGGTCGTGTCCGCCGTCGCCCTGTCGCTGATGATGTCCCTGTTCGTGGAGCCGGCCGATCGGGCCAAGGCGATGGGCGTGTTCGGTTTCGTCGCCGCCGGCGGTGGCACTCTCGGGGTGCTGCTGGGCGGGATCCTGACCGACGTTCTCAACTGGCACTGGATCTTTCTCGTCAACGTCCCGATCGGGATCGGCGTCTGCCTGCTCGCCCTGCGGGTGCTGCCGGCGGCGCGGCCCTCGGGCGACCGGGAGCGGCTGGACATCGCCGGCGCGGTCACCGTGACCGCCGCGTTGATGCTCGCCGTGTACGCGATCGTCAACGGCAATCAGGCCGGCTGGACGTCGGGCCAGACGCTCGGACTGCTCGTCGGTGCGATCGCGCTGCTGAGTGCCTTTCTGGTCATCGAGTCCCGGGTCCGCTCGCCGCTGATGCCGCTCGGCCTGTTCAGGCTGCGCAACCTGGCCACCGCGAACGCCGCCGGCGTGCTCTGGGCCGGGGCGATGTTCGCCTGGTTCTTTCTCTCGGCCCTGTATCTCCAACTGGTGCTGCGCTACACCCCGCTGCAGGTGGGGCTCGCCTTTTTGCCCGCCAACCTGATCATGGGCGCGTTCTCGCTCGGCCTGTCGGCCAAGCTGGTGATGCGGTTCGGGATCGAGCGGCCGCTGGGCATGGGGCTGGTCCTGGCCGCGGCCGGGCTAGCCCTGTTCGCGCGCGCGCCGGTCGGCGGCCACTTCACCTCAGACGTGCTCCCGAGCATGATCCTGCTCGGCTTCGGCGCCGGGATCGCCTTCAATCCGATCCTGCTCGCCGCGATGGGCGACGTCGACCCTCGGGACTCCGGACTGGCCTCGGGAATCGTCAACACCTCGTTCATGATGGGCGGGGCACTCGGGCTCGCCGTGCTGGCCAGTCTCGCCGCCTCGCGGACCAACCACCTGCTGGCCTCCGGGCACCGCCCGCTCGACGCGCTGGCCGGCGGCTACCACGTCTCATTCCTGGTCGGTGCCGGCTTCGCGCTGATCGCCGCCGGGCTCGGCGGACTCCTACTCAGGACCAGTCCCGGCGAGACGGGTGACAGCCTCCACGAACCGGTCGACGTCGATGGCATCGTTGTAGAGGACGAGGCTGGCGCGGATCGCGCCGCCGCTCTCACCTAGCCCGAACCGCCGCATCAGCTCGTGCGCGTAGTTATCGCCGTCCCAGACAGCGATCCCCTGCGCGGCGAGCTGTCGGGCAACGGCGTTAGGGGGATGCCCGTCGACCACGAATGAGATCGTCGACGTGCGCTGCGCCGGCGCCCCGAGCACGCGGACGCCAGTGATGCCCGACAGCCCGCCCAGCGCCCGCTGCAGCAATTCGGCGAGGTGGTGCTCAGCGGCCTGCATGGCGGCGAGGACCCGTTCACGGCGGTCCCCGCCGCTGGCGGTGAGACCGGCGATCCAGTCAACCGCGGCGGTGACCCCGGCCATCAGCTCAAACGGCGGCGTGCCGCGTTCAAAGCGCTCGGGGACCGAGTCAGGCGCGGGCACGAGCTTGGCCGGCGCGATCCCCGCAAGCAGCTCCGGGCTGGCGACTACCGCGCCGGTGTGCGGTCCGAAGAACTTGTAGGTCGAGCAGGCGTAGAAGTCGGCCCCGAGCGCGGCGACGTCGACGGGACCATGAGGCGTGGCGTGTACCCCGTCGACATAGGTCAGCGCGCCGGCGGCGTGGGCGCGAGCGGTGATCGCCGCCACATCGGGCCTGGTGCCGATCGCGTTGGACGCCGCCGTCACCGCGACGAGCCGGGTCCGGTCGCTGAGCAGCGCGTCGAAGACCTCGGCGGGCAGCTCGCCGCTCTGCACGTCGAACTCGGCCCAGCGCACGGTCGCGCCGGCCCGCTGCGCGGCGAGGACCCAGGGGCGGATGTTGGCGTCGTGATCCAGCGAGCTGACGATCACCTCGTCGCCTGGGCTCCAGCCGGCGGCCAGCGCGTCGGCCAGGTGGAAGGTCATCGTGGTCATGTTCGGGCCCAGGATCACTCCGTCGGGGATCCCGCCGACGAGATCGGCGATCGCCGCGCGCGCGGACGCCCGCGTCTCGGTGCTCCGCGCGCTGGCGGCGAACTCGCCGTGGGTGTTGGCCATCGCGTCGCACATCGCCTCTGACACCGCATCGATGACGGCCGTGGGAACCAGCGTGCCGGCGGCGCCGTCAAGCGCGACGGTCCCCGGCGCGAGGCCCGGGAACTCCGCGCGGATCGACTCGATCGACCGCGCCAGCGACGGTGCTGGCTGCGGGTCGTGACGTTCGTCTGTGTGGGTCACGTAGGTTTCACCGGCTTGGAGTTGGGAGCGATGGCCGCAATCTACAAACCACAGGCCTCCGGGTGACCCGCGCCGGGGTTGAGCGTCTCGCGAAAGGGTATACAGTCCCCTGCACAAGCTGTTGCTAAAAGCACTACATCGCGTGTTACCAAAGGGGAGATAGCTCATGCCAGCCGTTCTATTCGGATCGATCGGGACCATCGCGGACACGTCGGAGCTGCAGCGGGCGGCCTTCAACGACGCTTTCGCCGAGCACGGCCTGGAGTGGAACTGGTCCCAACCGGAGTACCGCGAGCTGCTGCAGGGCAGCGGCGGCGCCAAGCGGGTCGCCGACTACGCCCAGGCACGGGGCGAGACGGTGGACGCCGACGCCGTGCACGCCACCAAGTCTCAGCGGTTCCAAGACAAGCTGCGTACCGACCGGCCCGCCCTGCGCCCCGGCCTTGCCGAGACGGTCGCCCAGGCTCGGCAGGATGGCTACAAGCTCGCGCTGGTGACCACCACCTCGGCGGAGAACATCGCCGCCCTCGCCGAAGCTGTCCGCCCAGACGTCGACCTCGACAGCTTTGATCTGATCGTCGACACCTCGCGCGTGCAGGAGTCAAAGCCCAGTCCCGAGGTGTTCCGCTACGCCCTGGAGCAGTTGCAGGAGCAGGCCGGTGAGTGCGTCGCGGTGGAGGACAACGTCGGCGGCGTGCAGGCAGCAGTCGCGGCCGGTCTGACCTGCGTCGCCTTTCCGGGTGAAAACAACGCCGATCACGACTTCGCGGGCGCCACCGAGCGGGTGGACAGCCTGACCTTCGCCGATCTGCAGACGCTCGCCTCCGCAGCATGAGCCGGCTGGAGCAACCACCCATGAGTGAGATCCAGGCCCGTTTCGAGGCCACCGACACCGCCTTCCGCGTGGAGGGCTACGAGAAGATCGCCTTCGATCTGCTCTATGTGGAGGGCGCGTTCGCGATCGCCAACCCGGAGATCGCCGACAGCTTCCGCCGGTTTGGGCGCTGCCTGACGGTCATCGACGAGACCGTCCACGACCTCTATGCCGAACAGATCGATGCCTATTTCGCCTACCACGCAATCGACCTGACCGCGGTGCCGGTGCGGATCGCGGAGACGGACAAGACCCTGAGCTCGCTGGAGCGGATCATCGACGCCTTCAACGACTTCGGGCTTGTGCGCAAGGAGCCGGTGCTCGTGGTCGGCGGCGGACTGACCACCGATGTGGCCGGCTTTGCCTGCGCTGCCTACCGGCGCAGCACGGACTACATCCGGGTGCCGACGACCCTGATCGGGCTGATCGACGCCAGCGTGGCGATCAAGGTCGCGGTCAACCATCGCCATGACAAGAACCGCCTCGGCGCTTATCACGCCTCCGGGAAGGTGATCCTCGACTTCTCCTTTCTCTCCACGCTGCCGACCGCCCAGGTCCGCAACGGAATGGCGGAGCTGGTCAAGATCGGCGTGGTCGGCAATCGCCGTGTCTTCGAGCTGCTCGAGTCTTACGGCGAGGAACTGCTGCACACCGCCCTCGGTCACCAAGACGGATCCGAGCGGCTGCGTGCCGTCGCCCACGAGCTGACCCATGAGGCGATCCGCTCGATGCTCGAGCTCGAAGTCCCCAACCTGCACGAGCTCGACCTCGATCGCGTCATCGCCTACGGACACACGTGGAGCCCGACCCTCGAGCTCACCCCCGAGGTGCCGATGCTCCACGGCCACGCGGTCACCGTGGACATGGCCTACTCGGTGACCCTGGCCGAGCAGCGCGGCTACATCTCAGCTACTGAACGCGACCGGGTGCTGGGCGTGATGACCCGGCTTGGGTTGGCCGTCGACAGCCCCTACCTGACCCCCGAGCTGATGCACGCAGCGACCGACTCGATCGTGCGGACCCGCGACGGCCTGCTCCGCGCCCCGGTTCCCCAGCCGATCGGCGCGTGCGCGTTCGTCAATGACACCACGCCCGATGAGCTCGAGCGCGTGCTTCGAGCCCACCATGCACTGTGCCGGGAGCTTCCCCGCGGTGGCGACGGCGAGGACATGTTCATCGCGGCCGCGACGGCTCGCGTGTGATCGCGCGCGAGACCCGGGCGATGACGCCTCCAGCGCGTCCCGTCACCCCAGTGGGGATTCTCGCCGCACGGCTCGAGGGTGTTGTCATGCGTCTGGAGGACCATGGGGTGGTCGACGTCTCGCTCGCCGCCGAGCTCCGCGCGACGCACGCGCTCGCCGCCGGCCTCGAGCCGTATGTGAGCCGCTGCACGACCTCCGAGTCGCCCGCCCTCGCCGCGCTGAGCCGGCGCACCGCTGACCAGGACTGGGTTCACCGCAGCGGACCGCGCGCGGTCGTGACGCTCGAGCAGGAGATGCTCTCCGGCCACGTCGAGGGCCAGGCGTTGAAGTTCCTCGTGCGCATGGCGCGTGCGCGGCGGGTGCTGGAGATCGGGATGTTCACCGGCTACTCGGCGCTGGCCATGGCCGAGGCGCTGCCCGACGACGGGCGGGTTGTCGCCTGCGAGCTCGATCCCGACGTGGCTGCGTTCGCCCAGCGCTGCTTCGACGACTCTCCGCACGGGGCCAAGATCGAGGTTCGCATCGGTCCCGCGCAACGCACCCTGAAGCAGCTCGCCGCGGCCGGGGAGCGCTTTGACTTCGTGTTCCTTGACGCCGACAAGACCGGCTACCTCGCCTACGTGACGACGCTGCTGGACGGCCACCTGCTCGCCCCCGACGGGATCATCTGTGTCGACAACACGCTGTTGCAGGGTGAGCCCTACCTGCCCGGGGAGCCGTCCAGCAACGGCGCGGCGATCGCGGCCTTCAACGACGCGATCGCCCATGACCCCCGCGTCGAACAGGTGATGCTGGCCGTCCGCGACGGCATGACACTGATCCGCTGGGCCTGATGGCGTCGGGCGAGACGCCGGCCCCGGCGCGGACGTTGGCCGCGCTCGGCCTGCTGACCTGCGCGCTGCCCGTCAACGCCGCCCTGACCGGAATCGCATTACTGTGCGGCCGCCTGACCCGCTCACCGCGGCTCGTCAATCCCGACGCGCGGACGATCCTGATCAGCGGCGGGAAGATGACCAAGGCGCTGCATCTCGCGCGCGCCTTTCACCGCGCCGGACACCGGGTCGTGCTCGTCGAGGCCGGGAAGTACCGGTTCACCGGGCACCGGTTCTCGCGGGCCGTGGACCGCTTCGAAGTCGTGCCCGAGCCCGACGCGCCCGGCTACCGCGAGGCCCTGCTCGAGATCGTCCGTCGCGAGCTGGTCGACGTGTACGTGCCGGTCTGCAGCCCGGCCTCGGCATGGTGGGACGCGCAGGCCAAGGCGGCGCTTGAGGAGTACTGCCAGGTTCTGCACTTCGACCCCGACACGCTGACCTCGCTCGATGACAAGTACGCGTTCACGAGCACCGCGGCGGAGCTCGAGCTGACCGTGCCCGATGCCCGTCAGATCATTGCCTCCGAGCAGATCCTCGCCTTTGACTTCGCGGCCGGTGAGCCGCCCTACGTGCTCAAGAGCATCGCCTATGACCCCGTCCGCCGGCTCGATCTGCGCCCTCTGCCCCAGCCAAGCCCCGAGGACACTCGCGCGTTCGTGGCCACGCTGCCGATCAGCGAGGACAACCCGTGGATCATGCAGGCCTTCGTCGACGGGCAGGAGTACTGCACCCACTCGACTGTGCGCGACGGGCGGCTGCAGCTGCACTGCTGCTGCGAGTCCTCAGCCGTCCAGCTCAACTACGCGATGGTCGACGTGCCCGAGATCGAGGCGTGGGTGCGGCGCTTCGTCGGAGCGCTGCAGCTGACCGGCCAGGTCTCCTTCGATTTCATCCGCGCCGGCGACGGTCGCGTGTACGCGATCGAGTGCAACCCACGCACCCACTCGGCGATCACCATGTTCTATGACCACCCCGACGTCGCCCGCGCCTACCTCGAGGACGGCGTGGAGACAGTGACCCCGACGCCCGGCAGCCG
>JALYTU010000047.1 GCA_030854125.1 Actinomycetota bacterium
CCGGCCAAGGTCACGATCGGCGGCCTGAACCTCGCCGTCTCCAGCTACTCGCTGTATCCCAAGTACGACTTCGCCGCGATCCGCTGCCTGACCGACGCGGCCAACCAGAAGGTGGACGCGATCAAGGGCGGCCTGCCCCCGACCCTGGCCGCGGTCTACAGTGATCCGGCCTTGGCCAAGCCGTATCCGTTCAAGGCGCTGATCGAGAAGCAGCTGGCCAAGCCCGGGATCCGGCCCCAGACCCCGGCCTACGCCGACGTCACGATCGCGATCTCCAAGGCGCTCTCGCCGCCCACCGCGGTCGATCCCAAAACGGTCGTCAACACACTGCGCAGCGAGCTCAAGTCGGCCCTCAGCTCAGGAGCGTTGATTTGAGCGCGATCTCTGCCAGCGACTCCACGGTCGCCTCCTCCCAGCCGTCACGCAAGAAGCCCGCGCGGAGCGACCGCACCAAGGCCGAGCGCAAGCTGGGGATGATGCTCGTCGCGCCGGCGGTGACCGTGATGATCCTCGTCACGCTCTATCCGATCATCAACGCCTTCGTGCTCTCGCTTCAGCGCGCCGATCTTCGGGTTCCCCAGGCCAACCAGTTCATCGGCTTTGACAATTACGGCTCGGTGCTCAGCTCCTCGCTGTGGTGGGCCGACGTCGGCCACACACTGATCATCACGGTCGTCTCGGTGGCCTTCGAGCTCGTCCTCGGCATGTTGGTCGCTCTGGCCATGCACCGGGTGATCTTCGCCCGCGGTGCGGTGCGGGCGGTTGCGCTGATCCCCTACGGGATCGTCACCGTCGTCGCCGCCTTCTCCTGGCGATACGCGCTCGAGCTCGACTCGGGCTGGATCCCGAAGCTGTTCGGGCTCGGCAGCGACCCGCTGGCCAGCCGGAACGGCAGCTACATCGGCGTGATCGTGTCCGAGATCTGGAAAACGACCCCGTTCATGGCGCTGTTGCTGCTCGGCGGGCTCGCGCTCGTCCCCGATGAGCTGCACGAGGCGGCCCGGGTCGACGGCGCCAGCACGTGGCAGCGCTTCTGGAAGATCACCATCCCGCTGATGAAGCCGGCGATCCTCGTCGCGCTGCTGTTTCGCACGCTCGACGCGGTCCGGATCTACGACTCGGTGGTCATCTTCAACAACGGCGCCCACAGCACGGAGACGCTCTCGGTGCTCGCCTCCAACCAGCTGCTCAACCGGCTCAACCTCGGTCTCGGATCAACCGTCTCGGTGCTGCTGTTCGTGCTCGTCGGGATCATCGCCTTCATCTTCATCAAGCTCTTCGGCGCGAACTCAGGCCCCGGGGGAGGCAACTAATGGAACGCACGTTCGGCAAGCGCCTGGGTTGGTCGGGGGCGATCGTGCTGATCGCGCTGTTTTCGCTCATCCCGGTGCTGTGGATCGTCTCGCTGTCGTTCAAGGACCCCGCCACGTTGGCCGATGGGTCGTTCATCCCGACCAAGTGGACGACGTCCAACTACAGCTCGATCTTCAGCCAGCCGATCTTCACCGACGCGCTGCGCAACTCGATCGGGATCGCGATCATCTCGACGGTGATCGCGGTGTTCATCGCCAGCTTCGCCGCCTACGCGATCGCCCGGCTGGACTTCCCGGGCAAGAACATCGTTCTCGGCGCGTCGCTGGGAATCGCCTTCTTCCCGCCGATCTCACTCGTCGGTCCGCTCTACAACCTGTGGCGTAACATCGGCCTCTACGACACCTGGCCGGGGCTGATCATTCCCTACATGACCTTCGCGCTGCCGCTGTCGATCTTCATCCTCTCGACGTTCTTCCGCGAGATCCCGTGGGAGCTCGAGCAGGCGGCCCAGATGGACGGCGCGACGCAGTTTCAGGCCTTCCGCAAGGTGATCGCCCCGCTGGCGGCGCCCGGGATCTTCACCACGGCGATCCTCGTCTTCCTGTTCTGCTGGAACGACTTCGTGTTCGCCTCGACGCTGACCTCGACCAACTCGGCGCAGACCGTGCCCGCGGCTCTGGCCGCCTTCCCGGGCGCCTCGCAGTTCACCGCGCCGATCGGCACGATCGCGGCCGCGGCGGTCATCGTCACCATTCCAGTCGTCATCATCGTGCTCCTGTTCCAGCGCCGGATCGTCTCCGGCCTGACCGCGGGCGCTGTCAAGGGATAAGGAGGGCCCGTGGCCCAAATCGCACTCGAGCACATCAGCAAGCAGTACGGGGATGGCTTTGAGGCTGTCAAAGATCTCAACCTGGAGGTGGCCGACGGCGAGTTCATGATCCTCGTCGGCCCGTCGGGCTGCGGGAAGTCGACCGCGCTGCGGATGGTTGCCGGCTTGGAGGACATCACCAGCGGTGAGCTGAAGATCGGCGGTCAGGTGGTGAATGACAAGGCGCCCAAGGATCGCGACATCGCGATGGTGTTTCAGAACTACGCCCTGTATCCGCATATGACCGTGCGCCAGAACATGGGCTTCGCGCTCAAGCTTGCCAAGACCCCGCAGGATGAGATCGATAAGAAGGTCAGTGACGCGGCCAAGATCCTCGACCTCGAGGCCCATCTGGATCGCAAGCCGGCCAACCTGTCTGGGGGTCAGCGTCAGCGGGTGGCGATGGGGCGTGCGATTGTGCGCAACCCGAGCGCGTTCTTGATGGACGAGCCGTTGTCAAACCTTGACGCCAAGCTGCGGGTGCAGATGCGTACTGAGATCTCGCGTATCCAGAGTCGCTTTGAGACCACCACGATCTATGTGACCCATGATCAGACCGAGGCGCTGACACTCGGGGATCGGATCGCGGTGATGCGTGCCGGCCTGTTGCAGCAGGTCGGCGCTCCGGCTGACCTTTATGGGCATCCGGACAACCTGTTCGTGGCTGGCTTTATCGGTTCGCCGTCGATGAACTTCCTCGCTGGGGAGATTGACGGTGACACGCTTAAGCTGCCGATCGGTGACGTGTCGATCTCTTCCTCGTTGCGCGGACGGTTACAGGCCGGCCCCGGTGGTGCCCGCGGCGGCGTGATCGTTGGCATGCGTCCTGAGGACTTTGAGGACGCCGGCCTGGTCAGTGACAAGTCTCAGGGGATCAGCTTCCAAGCCAAGATCGACGTGCTTGAGTCGATGGGCTCTGAGTTCTATGCCTACTTCATGCTCGAGGGCGAGAAGGTCTCCTCCCGCGAGCTTGAAGAGCTCGCCCACGACGCCGGCGCTGCTGACCTTCCCTCCCAGGAAGGCAGCCAGGTCGTCGCCCGCCTGGAGGCCGCCAGCCGCGTACGCCAAGGCCAAGAAACCGAGCTGTGGTTTAACACCGAGCACCTACACCTATTCGACCCCGAAAGCGGCGAGAGCCTGCTCGGCCGGACCGACGATGACCCCGGCGCCAACGTCTCGACCTCAGGTGATGCCGCGGGTGGGGCCGCCGGTGGGAGCGACTCGCCGCCGTGGCAGCAGAGCACCGTGCAGCAGCCGGACCCCAGCCAGCGCGAGGCGCCCCCTCAGGGCACCCCCTAGCGCTTCGCGGACAAGCGGGTAAGGTGGGCGCCGATGGCCGAACGGCGCTCCACAGGCATGCCCGGCGTGGACGCGCAGCACGACTTCCTCCGCGCTCGCCGCCGGGCCACGGCCGCGCGGCTTGCGGCGCGACTGCGAGGAGAACCCGACGACGTTCGGCAGATCCTCCCCTATGACGAGGTCATCGAGGCACTCGGACTCGTCAGCGAGCATCCCGCCGGAACCGGGGTGGTCTCGCTTGACGCGATCGTCGGCACGGTTGACCGCGGCCGCGAGTTCGACCGCAACTTCCGTCCCACCTCTGGACGGGTCCGGTCACGCTGGGAGCACATCGCCGCCGCGATGCGCCGCGGCGAGTCGCTGCCGCCCGTTGACCTGTACCGGATCGGCGAGATCTACTTCGTGCGCGATGGCCACCACCGCGTGTCGGTTGCCCGTGCGCTCGGCCGCGAGGACATCGACGCCTTCATCACCGAGGTCGTCACCCGGGTCGGGGCCGACCATAAGATCACTCACGACGAGCTGCCCTTCAAGACCCTCGAGCGGGTCTTCTTCGAGCGCGTCCCGCTCCCGGAGCACGCCCGCGCGGAGATCCAGCTCACCGACTCCTGGGACTACGCGCGGCTGGCCGAGAACGTCGAGGCCTGGGGGTTTCGTACCAGCCAGGATCGCGGCGAAGCGATCAACCGCCGCGAGACGGCGTATCTGTGGCTGGAGAACGAGTACCGGCCGGTGGTCGAGATGCTGCGCGAAGCTGACCTGATCGGCAACTCCTCCGAGACCGAGGCCTACATGCGCGTCAGCTATCAGCGCTACCGGCTGATGCGCACCCACCGCTGGGACGAGGAGGTCATTCAGCGCGTGCTCGAAGGTGGGACAACCCCTCGCGGGCGCCGCCGACGCTGACCGGCACGGCTCAACGCCACCACGCGTCGAACACGCGCCGCCAGTTTCCCCACGCGACCGCGGCCAGGTCATCACCGGTGAAACCCGCGTCCTGCAGAGCGGAGATCAGGCGAGGGGTGCCGGCCACGTCACCCAGCGGCGCGGGAATTGTGGCGCCGTCGTAGTCAGAGCCGAGTGCGACATGTCGGGCGCCGATGCGCTCCGCCACATAGGCGGCGTGCCGGGCGATGAGTTCGACCGGCGTGTCCGGCTCGTCGGCGAAGTCCTCGCGCAGGAACTCGACGGCGAACACGATCCCGACGATGCCGTCGCTCGCAGCGATCGCATCGAGCTGGGCGTCGGTGAGATTGCGCGACGCCGGAGCCAGAGCGTGGACCCCGGAATGGGAGGCGACCAGAGGCCCGACCTCAGCCCGCGCGACATCCCAGAAGCCGGCCTCATTGAGGTGGCTGAGGTCGACGAGGATTCCCCGTTCGGCGCAGCGCCGCACCAGGGCGTGACCCGCCTCGGTAAGCCCGGGGCCGGTGTCAGGTGAGGAGGGGAAGATGAATGGGACCCCGTGGGCGAAGGCGTTGGGACGGCTCCACACCGGGCCGAGCGAGCGCAATCCAGCCGCGTACCAAGTGTCGAGCGCCTCCAGCCCGGGATCGATCGCCTCGGCACCCTCGAGATGCAGGACCGCGGCCGGCGGTCCCTCCCCGGCATGGGTCGCGTCCAGGTCGGCGACGGTCCGCGCGATTCGCACCTCTCCGGCGCGCTCCAGCGCCAACAGCCGCCCCGCGGCCACCGAGGCGTAGGCGGCCGCCTCGGGCTGGCTGACCGGTGCGGCGAGCACGACCTCGGCAACGCCGTCAGAACGTTTCACCAAGGTCCAGTCATCACCGGCGGAGGGCGTGAACACGGCGAAGATCGCCCCTCGCACACCGCCCGTACGCATCCGCGGAAGGTCGAGATGCCCGTTGGGGCGGCCACTCGCGAGCCCGGCGTGGTCGTCTCGGGTCAGCGCGTCGTTGTGTCCATCGAACACGGGCAGCACGAGATCCGACGGTAGCCACCGGCGCGCCCAAACGAACCTACAGAGGTGTAGGTCTCGTGATAGGCTGACCGCCTTCGATGCCGTCCCGACCGCCCCCGGACGCAAGTCGCACGCAGCGCCGCCGGTACGCGCCGCGCATGGCGCCCGGTGAGCGGCGCGAGCAGCTGATCGATGCCGCCCTCAGCGTGATCGTGCAGCAGGGCTACGAGGGCGTGTCGATCGAGGCGATCGCCCGGACGGCTGGTGTGACACGACCGGTCATCTATGACCACTTCCCCAACCTCGACAGATTGCTGCAGGCGCTGATCGCCCGGGAGGAGAGCCTCGCGCTGGAGCAGCTCGCGTCCGTCGTGCCCGACGACCCTCGCGTCGACGGTGATCCCGCCGAGCTGTTCGCCGCCGGGGTCCGGCGCTTTCTCGACGCGGTCAGCGAGCGGCCCGAGACCTGGCGGATCATCTTGCTACCGCCCGAGGGGACACCGGCCAACGTCCGCGAACAGGTCGAGCGCAACCGCGCGGCCGTGCAACAACGGATCGCGGCCGTCGTGGAGTGGGCGGTCGGTGTCGCAGGGGTGCCCCCCGACATCGACATCGAGCTCAGCGCCCGCGCGATCCGCAGCCTCAGCGAGGAGGCCGGACGGTCGGTGCTGACCGATCCCGAGCGCTTCGCCCCGGAACGCTACGAGAGCTTTGTGCTCACCCTGATGCGGCTCATCTGGTCGTCATGACGGTCCCGGTAACCGAGCGCTCGGCGTTGTCACTGGCCTTCGCGATCCGCTCCGGCGAACTGACCGCACGTTCTGTCGTCGACGCTCATATCGCCGTGCTCAAACGCGCCGCTCCGCGGATCAACGCGCTTGTCGCCGATCGCTTTGACGCCGCATGCGCCGAGGCCGACGACGCCGACGCACGCGTCACGGCATCCAACGCGGCCGAGACGCTCCCGCCGTTGCTCGGCGTTCCGTTCACGGTCAAGGAGTCGATCGCAGTCGCGGGCATGCCTCAGTCGGCCGGACTGGTCGCCCGCGCCGGCGTGCGCGCATCGCAGAGCGCATCGACCGTTTCCCGGCTGCGGGCGGCGGGGGCGATCCCGCTGGGCGTCACCAACACCTCCGAGCTGACGCTGTGGATCGAGTCAGTCAATCGCCTCTACGGTCGGACCAGCAACCCATACGCACCCGGCCGGGCCGCGGGCGGCTCCTCCGGGGGAGAGGGCGCGGCGGTCGGCAGCGGCGGCTCGCCGTTCGGCCTGGCCTCGGACATCGGCGGCTCGATCCGCGTTCCCGCGCTGTTCTGCGGAGTGTTCGGCCACAAGCCCTCCTCCGGGCTGGTCCCCACGTCGGGTAACTTTCCGCCCTGCGAAGCGGGCAACAGCCGGCTGCTGGGTGTCGGCCCGATCGCCCGCCGAGCCGAGGACCTGATTGCCGTTCTGCGGATCATCGCCGGCCCGGACGGCTTCGACACGACCACCCAGCCCGCGGAGATCGGCGATCCCGCGGCCGTATCCCTCGAGGGACTGCGTGTCGTGATCGCCGAGGGGACGTCCTGGCGGCCGATCAGCCGGGAGCTGCACGACGCCCGGGAGCGCGCCGCCGGAGCGCTGGCCGCCGCCGGAGCCCGGATCCGTCGCGTCCGGATGCCGTCCTGGCGCTTCGCGCTGCTTCCGTTCCTCGCCCGCCTGCAGGCCGGGTCAACGAGCACGACCGCCGATCTGGTGGCCGCGTCTCAAGGCCGGCAGCCCCGGCGGACGCGACTGCTCGCGCCCGGCGGCCCGCACACCATGGCCACCCGTCTGACCCTGCTGGGTGAGGCACTTCCCGACACCGGCTCGAAAGCGCTCCTGGCGCGCGCCCACGAACTGGCCGCCGAGCTGCGGACGGTGATCGGCGATGGGGTCCTGTTGCATCCCGCCCACCGAGGCCCGGCACCGCGCAACGGCACGACCGTGGGCCGGCCGTGGCTGCTCACGCCGGCCGCGATCTTCAACCTCGCCGAGGTTCCCGTAACCGAGGTGCCGATCGGACGCTCCGCGCGCGGCCTTCCCCTCGGCGTTCAGGTCGCGGGTCCGATCGGTCACGACCACGTGACGATCGCTGTCGCCATGGCGTTGGAGCGGGCGTTTGGCGGCTGGTCGCCACCGGCGCTTCGTGGCGATCGCCACGCACACTCTTAGCCCGCTCCTACGTCGATGACACGTTGGTCTTCGCCACCGGGCCGATCCTGTGATCACCACCAACTAGGAGCCCGGACATGACCCTCGCACTCAACATCCTTCTCGCCGTCGTTGTCTTCGCCGGCGTTGTCGGCCTCCTGGCCTACAACATCCTCGCGACACGCACTCCGGCCCAGGCCAAGCTGCGGCCCGAGACCGCCAGGCGCCCCGCCCGCGCGCGGCAGCGTGCCTACGGCTCGCTGGACAGCGCCCGCATCTAGGCGCTCACCCCCCGGCCAGGTCCCCGCAACAACGGCGGGGACCTGGTCGGGTCCCCGCCGTATGAACAACCCCCGGACCAGACTCACGGCCGGGTTGAGCACCGGCCCGGGGGGTTCGACGGCTCAAACCCACCTCCCTGAGCAAAGTTGCGCCGGTCTGATCTCGGCGTTTGCTGACCTGCGTAGAGTCACCGCGTGAGTCTGAGCTCAATCGGAACCAACTGGTCGGGGAACGTCATCTACAGCGCCCGGGCTCTTCACCGTCCCCGTACGGTGAGCGAGCTCCAGACGCTCGTCGCCGAACGTGATCGGATCCGCGCGCTCGGCTCGCGCCACTCCTTCAGCTCGATCGCAGACTCCGCCGAGCTGATTTCGCTAGCTGACCTCGAGGGCGAGATCACGGTCGATGTGGCCGCTGGCACAGTCACCGCCCCGGCCGGCGTCACCTACGCCGAGCTGGCTGTGGCGCTGGACCATCGTGGTCTCGCCCTGGCCAATCTCGCCTCGCTACCGCACATCTCGGTCGCCGGAGCGGTCGCCACGGGAACCCACGGCTCGGGGGACCGGGCCGGGAGCCTGGCCACGTCCGTGGTCGGGATCGAGCTGGTCACCGCAGACGGGGCGCTGCTGCGCTCTCTGCGTGGGGAGCCGGAGTTCCCTGGGCTCGTGGTCGGGCTCGGCGCGCTGGGCATCGTCACCCAGTTGACGCTCGCGGCCGAGCCTACCTACACCGTTGCTCAACGTGTCTATGAGGGGTTGGGCTGGGACGTGCTGCTGGCCAACCTGGACGCGATCACCGCGGCCGGGGACAGCGTCAGCGTCTTTCATCGCGCCGGCCCGGCCACCGAGCAGGTATGGGTCAAGCGTCGCCTGCCCAGTGATCCTCTCCCGGCCGAGCTCTTCGGGTCCCGCTCCGCTCTGGAGCCGCGCAATCCGGTGCTCGGCGCCAACCCCGCCAATGCCACCGAGCAGCTGGGGGTCGCCGGGCCCTGGTCTGAGCGCCTGCCCCACTTTCGCAGCGGCTTCACGCCGAGCTCCGGAGCGGAGATCCAGTCAGAGCTGCTGGTCGGCCGCGCTCACGCCGCCGAGGCGATCGCGGCGATGCGCGGCCTGTCGGCGCAGATCCGGCCGCTGATGCTGGTCGGCGAGCTGCGCACCGTCGCCGCCGACGAGCTGTGGCTCAGCCCGGCCTACCAGCGCGACACCCTGGCGTTGCACTTCACCTGGCGGCGCGAGCCCAAGGCCGTGCAGGCGGCGATAGCGGCGCTCGAGGCGGTGCTGGCCCCCTGCGACGCGCGCCCTCACTGGGGCAAGGCGATGGCCGCCCGGGCCGTCACACTGGCCCCGCTGTACCCACGGATGGCCGACTTCCGGAGGCTGCGATCACGGCTGGATCCGCGCGGAGTGTTCGTCAACCAGTGGCTGATCGATCACGTCCTCGGCGAGGGCCCCGAGCCCTCGGGCCGATGACCGGCCCAACGTCGCCGCGGGGCGAGCGCTTTGTCGTGCAGCTGCACGATGCGACCACGCTGCACTTCGATCTGCGGCTGCAGATCGATGGCGAACTGCGCTCCTGGGCGGTGCCCAGGGGGCCGTCCCTGGACCCATCCGTACGTCGACTCGCGGTCCCGGTCGCACCCCACGAGCTGAGCGCTGCCAAATTCGAGGGCGTGCACGCGGGCCAGCGACGGGGCAGCGGGGCGGTGATCATCTGGGATGAGGGACCCCTGGAGCTGCTCGGAGCCGACGCCGGCCATCTCTCGTTCGTCCTCGACGGCCACAAGCTGCACGGCCGTTTCGCCCTCACCGAGACAGGTCCCGACCGCTGGATTCTCGTCAAAGGAGCCGACGGCGAGGCCCGGCCGGGAACCGACATCGTCGCCGCCCAACCCCGCAGCGTCCGCAGCGGCCGGACCTGGCAGGAGCTTGCGGACGCGTGCTGATCGCGCTTGTCATACTGAGGTCCCCTCGGGGGCGTAGCTCAGTTGGTTAGAGCGCCGGCCTGTCACGCCGGAGGTCGCGGGTTCGAGTCCCGTCGCTCCCGTAAGTCAGAGCGATCCAAACCGCGTCAGTACCTGGGCTTTCGCAGCCTCGGCGCGGTTTGGCTTTCGCCACCGCGAGCCAGCGAAAGTCGGCGCGCGACAGAAAAACGGTGACCAAACCGGTGACCAACTCGGTCCTCTAGAAGCCGCGCTCGCAGGGCTTTCGGGGGGGTTTCGACCGGCCCGGACGCCCAACCCGGCAAACCGGGCGAAATCGAGGAGGCGGTCATGAGCGATCGCGTGGCCTGGCTGGAGCAGTGGTGTCCGGAGTGCCGCGCTGCGCCTTGGGCACGGTGCCATGAGTGGCGCTGGGGCCGGGGCCTGCGTAGCGGGCAGGTTCCGCT
>JALYTU010000549.1 GCA_030854125.1 Actinomycetota bacterium
CGGTGCACGTGCGCTGTGCGGTCCCGATTCGGCCCGGACACTCGCCGGCGCCCCGGTCGCCCGGGTCTACGCGTCCGAGGGCAATGCCTACGGCTGCGTCACGGGCGCGACCCGCAGCTACCGGCTCGGGAGCACCGGCTCCTCGATCACAGCCGCCCGCATCGAGACCGTCCGCGTGGCCGGCCGGATCGCGGCCTACGGGCTGCGGACCTCCGGCGTGGACACCGGGTACGCCACCGTGAACGTCCGTCGCCTGACGACCGGCCGGCTGCTGGCCCAGCGCCCGGCGACAACGAAGGTCGGCGTCGAGGGCTTTCAGTCGGTCGATTCGCTCGTGCTCAAGGTTGATGGCGCGGTCGCGTGGATCGCGACCGCGCGCGCGATCGGCATGCCGACCTTCATCCGGCAGCTGCAGAGGCTCGACACGAGCGGCTTCCACGTTTTGGATGTCGGCCCGAACGTGGCCGCCGGCTCACTCACGCTTCACGGCTCGACACTCTCGTGGAAGCACGGACACGCCCTGAGGACCGCCACGCTGCGCTGAGCGGCTCAGATCCAGAGCCGCATCGTGAGGCCGCGATCCGAGGACTCCGCCGCCGGCGGGCCTGACGTTCTGGCACGTCTATGACGCGGTGTTCACGCCTGGCGAGCTCATCCTTCAGACAGCTGGCGAGACGAACAAGACGCGCAGAGGTTCAGTGCTACCGCCCATCCACCTGAGGATCATCGGCTACGGCAGATACGGATCGTGCGCGACCACCGCATGTATGCCAGCAACGAGGCGCCGCAGTACTACGCCGGCGTCACCCCCACCGAGACATGAGACGTCGAAGCAGCATCCGGCCAGGTTGAGCTGTCAAGGCAGGCCGTGGAGGTCGTGCTCCCATATGGATCCCACGGCACCGTGGTAGCGGGTTAGAGTGTAAGCGGCTGGCCTTGTTCCGACCGGGCGGGAGCTTGTCGAAACTTGCAGATGGATGGGTAAGAGGGACGTCGAGGCTTCCACGCCTCTTCTGGCGGCGCATGGCCCTTTTCCTCGCCGTCGTCGCCGGACCCGTGGCGTTTACCTGTGGCCGGCGGCGAAGCGCCTTCCACGGCCGCGGCCGCCGGTCCTGGCTACAACCTCCCTCCAACCGGCGCTGACCAGTGGTACTTGGGCCGGATCACGGGATTCTCCTCAGATCCGATCACCAGAATTCCCCACCCTGGGTAGGGCGTAGACCCCGCGCGGCGGGGTTCGACGTAGGCGAGTTCCGTAGGGACGAGCCGTAGTCGATCCCTGTCGCGCGGCGCGCGTCTGTCTGGGGTCCCCCTCACCGTCATTGGTTCTGACGCGATGACGAGCGAGAGGGACCGGTGGGGATGCTCACACAGGAGAACGACGTGGAGATACATGCGTTGCATGCACGCGGCTGGAATCAGTCGGCGATCAGCCGTCACACGGGCCGGGACCGCAAGACGGTCCGGAAGTACTTGACGGTCGGCGAAGTCGTCCGGGAGCGGGCAGCGAGCTGCCTTGAGCCGTGGCGCGGGTATATCGCCGCGCGGTTCGTCGATGACCCGCACCTGCCGGCGGTGACGCTGCTCGACGAGCTCGCTGCCGCCGGATTCCAGCGGTCGTATCCGACGTTGGTGCGGGAACTGCGACGCACCGAGTTGCGGCCGGTGTGCCTGGTCTGTGAGCAGCGTCGCGGGAACGCGCCAACGACCGAGATCGACCACCCGCCGGGGGAGGAGATCCAGTGGGACTGGCTGGAGCTGCCGGTCACGCCGTGGGAGCAGCCCGCGTATCTGCTGGTCGGGGCGTGGTCGCATTCGGGCCGGTTTCGGGCGGTGTTCTGCGAGCAGATGACGGTCGGGCACCTCGCGGGCGCGTTGCACGAGATCCTCGTCGGTCTGGGCGGCAGCGGCCTGGTGTGGCGCGTGGACCGGATGGCGACTGCGGTGATCCCGGGCACCGACCGCTTGAACCCGCAGTTCGCGCAGCTGGCCAAGCACTACGGCGTCGACGTTGCGATCTGCCCGGCGCACCGTCCGCAGCGCAAGGGTGTCGTGGAGGCGGCGATCAAGTTCATCGCCGGGCGGTGGTGGCGGACCGCCAGGGCCGCCTCGATGCTTGAGGCCCAGCAATCGCTCGGCGCGTTCACCGTCGGTGTCTCTGACCGGCGTGGCCGGCGTGGCAGCACCGTCGGTGAGCTCGGCGCCACGGAGCCGCTGCGGGCGTTGCCCGCCTTGGCGTTCCCGGCCGAGATCATGGTCCAGCGGGTCGCGTCACGCAGCGCGCTCGTGTTGTTTGAGACCAACAAGTACAGCGTTCCGCCCGGCTACGCCGGCCAGCCGCTGACCGTCCGAGCCAGGGTCGGTGAACCACATCTGCGGATCCAGACGACGTCCGGGATCAAGGTCGCGACGCACCGCCGCGCCCCGACCGGCGCTGAGCAGACGATCCGCACCAGCGAGCACGCCACCCAGCTCGAACGGGCCGTGCTGGACGCGTTCACGACCCAGACGGCGTGCCGGTCAAAGACCAACCGGCCGCCCGGCGACCGGGCGCTCGCCGAACTCGCCAAGCTCCACGGCCTCGCTGACAACGGCCGTGCGCCGGTCGTGTCGCTGACTGACTACGCGGAGCTGGCGGAGGTGGCGTGCGGATGAGCTCAGACACGATCTACCAGCAGCTCCGCGGCCATCTCGCCTACCTCAAGCTCGCCGCCGCGGCCGACGCGCTCGCGCCGGCCCTGGAAGCGGCCGAGCGCGAGAAGCCGGGCTACACCCAGTTCCTGCACGACCTCCTCCAGACGGAGGTTGCCGCCAGCGAGCAACGGAGGCTCGACGGGCGGATGCGCTTCTCAAAGCTCCCCGCCCACAAGACACTCGAGCAGTTCGACTTCTCAGCGCAGCCGACGCTGGACCGCCGGCTCGTCGAGGACCTCGCGACGCTCAGGTTCGTCGAGGAGAAATCC
>JALYTU010000550.1 GCA_030854125.1 Actinomycetota bacterium
CGTCGACGACGATCACGTGCTCGAGCTGCGGCAGATTCGCGCGCGCGGCGAGCATCGGCGCCAGGAAGGCCTGCTCGACGACCGCCACCGTCGCTCTGGAGTCGCTGATCAGGTACTCGATCTCCTTGGCCGGATAGGTCGTGTAGATCGAGAACGGGGTCGCGCCCAGCATCACTGCGGCAAGGTCCACGAGATGAAACTCGGGCCGGTTGGCGAGCATGATCGCCACGCAGTCGCCACGCCCGACGCCCAGGCCCGCCAGGCCGCGAGCGATCGCGTCGACGCGCGCCATCAGCTGCGCCCAGGTCAGCGAGACGCTGTCGTCGGGCATCCGGACCGCGACGATCTCCGGGTGGTTGGCCGCCGTCCGCCGCAGCGCCTCGGTCAGCGTCAAAGCATCGACCGCTCGTCCTGCGGGCGCCATCGGGGTGCTGCCGGCCATGCTCTTTCCTCCTCGAAACCGCTGATGATCCTGCGCTGCGCGCGCAACGCTACCGGAGAGACGAGCATCCCGGCGGCGCGTCTCGCGGCGCGGTGACCCGCGTTAGCGCGTCGCGAAGCCTCGCCCGGTCAGCGTCGAGATGTCGTTGCTGAATCCGATCACGAACAGGGCGATGATCAGCACGAACCCCACGACTCCCGCCCGCTCCATCGTGCCGTACGAGATCCGCCGCCCGCGCACCTTCTCGGCCAGCGCCCAGAACACGTGGCCGCCGTCGAGGGGCAGGAACGGGAACAGGTTCACGACGGCCAGCGACAGTGAGATCAACGCCAGGGTGAACAGCGCCTCGGTGGCATCAAACGCGAATCTCTGCTGGGTCACCTTGAAGCCGCCGACTACCCCGTGCAGCTGTTGACGGACCTTCGGCTCGAACACCGTGGCGATGCGGGTCACGGTCAGATGCGTGACCGACCACATCTGCGACAGGCTCGTGCCGGCCGCGGCCAGCGGGCCCACGGCCTGCGGGAGATACCCGATCTCGAACCCGATCAGCGTCCGTTTCTCGGCCGCCGCATAACGCGGGACGATCGACAGCGTCCGCAGCTGCCCCGCACGCCTGACCGTCATCACGACGGGGGTCTGAGCCGAACAGCCGGCGACCTGGAGCCCGGAGCAGCGATGGCTGGAGATCGCTTGCGACACCGCGGCGGCCGTGAGATTACGTTTTCCGTCCACGGCCACGATCTGGTCGTGGGCCTTCAAAAAGGCCGATGCGGGCGCTCGCAGGGGCGCTCCGACGGTCAGCACCGGTTGGCCGTGTCTGATCGCGACCGTGCCCTGATTGAGGTAGATGCCGAACAAAAGGACGAAGGCGATCACGAGGTTGACCACCGGCCCCGCGAGGATCACCACGACCCGCTTCCACACCGGCTGGTTGAAATAGGCCCGCGGGAGCACTGCGGGCGGGATCTCCTCGTTGGGGTTCATGCCCGTGATCTTCACGTAGCCCCCGAGCGGGATCGGGCCGATTCCGTACTCGGTCTCGCCGCGACGGAACTTGACGAACATCGGGCCGAAG
This sequence comes from Actinomycetota bacterium, assembly GCA_030854125.1. GTDB lineage: Bacteria > Actinomycetota > Thermoleophilia > Solirubrobacterales > Solirubrobacteraceae > Palsa-465. Next base: position 1,521 of record JALYTU010000550.1, read on the forward strand.
AACAGGGAGAAGCGCTCCACCCGCATGCCGACGGCCTTGGCGGCCGCGAAGTGCCCCGCCTCGTGCAGGATGATCAGGGCGGCAAAGCCCAGAAAGGCAAGGACGTAGGACACCGCTTCAGTGTGCCAAGCGCAGATGTGGGCCGGGTGAAGCGCGCGTGAGGATCCCGGCAGGGCTCATCGCGCTGCCCGGGAGACGACCAGGTCCGTGGCGACGCGTCGCGCTTCGCCGTCGGCCGAGGCCAGCGAGTCAAAGGAGTGCACCTGGCCGGCGGGCAGCTGCTCGAGCGTCGCCTCGATGACGGCGGGAATGTCCAGGAAGCGCAGGCGGCCCGACAGGAAGGCGTGCACCGCGATCTCGTTGGCCGCGTTCAGCGTGCACGGCGCGGTCCCTCCGGCCACTCCCGCCTCCCGGGCCAGGCGTAGGCAGGGGAAGGTCTCCACGTCGACCGGTTCGAAGGTCAGCGCGCCGACCTCGACGAGATCCAGCGGCCGCATCGCCGGCACGTCGACTCGCTCGGGATGGTGCAGCCCATAGGAGATCGGCACGCGCATGTCCGGGTAACCGAGATGGGCCAGGGTGGCGCCGTCGCAGAGTCCGATCAGGCTGTGGATGATCGACTGGGGGTGGACGATCACGTCGATCTGGTCATACGGGGTCCCGAACAGATGGTGGGCCTCGATCAGCTCCAGCCCCTTGTTCATCAGCGTGGCCGAGTCGATCGTGATCTTGCCCCCCATCGACCACGTGGGGTGCGCCAGCGCCTGCTCGATCGTGACCGTCTCCAGATCGGCGGCCCGGAGGCCGCGAAACGGACCGCCGGAGGCGGTCAGAATCAGGCGGTCCACCGTGCCAGGCGATTCGGCGGCGAGCAGCTGGTGCAGGGCGGAGTGCTCGGAGTCGACGGGGATGATCGCGGCGCCGGTCGCCTCCGCGAGCTGGGTGATGAGCTCTCCGCCCACGACCAGCGACTCCTTGTTGGCCAGGGCCAGATCGATCCCCTCACCGAGCGTGGCCACGGTCGGCACCAGCCCCGCGGAACCGACGATCGCGTTGAGCACGAGATCACAGCCCGACTCGGTGATCAGGCGCACGAGCCCTTCGGGCCCGGAGAGCGTCTCGCCCGTCCAGCTCTCACCGGTCCGGGCCGCGGCATCGGGATCGGCCAGCGCGATCCGGTCCACCCCATGGTCGGCGGCCTGGCGCAGGATCGTCTCGCCGTCGGACCCGGCGGTCAGACCGACCACCTCGAAGGTGTCCGGCGGTGCGGCGGCCACCACCTCGAGCGCCTGGACGCCGATCGAGCCGGTGGAGCCGAGGATGACAACGCGACGCGGCACGGGATCGATTGTAGGTTCGCCGCTCCCGGTGACCGCGTGCCCGTCCGGCTTGGCCGGTGACCGCCGCGGTCAGTGCAATGCGCCGAGCCACACGTAGTA
>JALYTU010000551.1 GCA_030854125.1 Actinomycetota bacterium
GCAATCGCGCGACGGGTGCCGGCAGAGAACGAAAGCGATCCCGGCCGGTGCCGCGCGACGCTCGAAATTGGGCGGTTGCGAGAGCTCTGTGTTCGCCTAGGACACGCGCATCGCAGCCCCAATGCAGGCGTTCGGGGGGGCAGGAGTCGCGCCATGACCAGAAGGGCGGGGACTGCTGGTGGTGGACCCGCTCGGCCGCCGACCGAATTCACCGAAAAGACAAGCCGAAGCCTCGTGGGAGGTTGCCACGTGGGCGGGCCTTAGACCTTGACTGGTCGGAGCTCGCAAGCGATTTCGAACGCCTCTTTCAACGAAGAGCTTCTTGGCGTCCCGGCGGTCGGTCTTCACCCTACCCTCAACCCTGACCGGGATCAGCGACGGCGCGACGACATCGCACCCGACGCCGAGCTTTGTGGACAGCCGCCACAATGCGAACCTGCTGGGCCCCGCCTCCTAACAGACCGACCGCCCGGCCGGACCGCCCAGCTTGTCGATGAACCGCCGGATCGCCTTCTCGGTCGTCTCGATCCGGAACACCTCGGGCTTGCCGCCATCGGGCGGCAGCACCCCAGCCACGATCACGAACTTGTGCTGATCGATCGCGACCCAACGGCGAACATCGCCCGAGGCAGGCAGGGGTAACGTTAGGCATGGCTGATCCTCCACGGTCCTATGCGGCTATGGCCCTGCGGGCCCTGAACACGCAGGATTGCCAACCCGCGGAAGATGCGACGCACGAGGATCAGCCTCACGCGTCCATCCTGACTAGGTGCGCGAGCGAAGCAGCTCGACCACCTGTCGGCGGTTGAGTTGGATGTGGTCGCACGCCAGCTCACGCGCATCGAGAAAAGCGCCAGCCCGAAGCGCCTGAAGGATGACCGCGTGCTGAGCGACGAGCTCGGCCGGGCTCTCGGTCTCGCGATAGGCGACCGACAACGCGGCCAGGTAATAGCGCAGCTCCGAGCGCAGGCCGGCGAAGTACACGTTCAGACGCGGACTGCCGAGCAGGCTGACCAGCGCGCCGTGAAATCCGAGGTCGCTCTCTACGGTCTCCTCGACGACACCGCGGTGTGCGGCGCGCTCGAGCTCGGTCAGCGCGTCGGAGACGGCTGACAGGTCAGTGGCGACGGTCACTGCCTCGATCCCCGAGAGTTCGAGCACCTCGCGCACGCGGTACAAATCCTCGACGGCGTTGAGGTCGATCGCGCGCACGACCATGCCACGGTTGATCTCGTGCTCGATCAGTCCGGTGCTCTGAAGGATCAGGACCGCCTCGCGCATTGTGTTGCGGCTCACCCCGATCTGGCTGGCGAGCGCACTCTCGCGGATTCGTGATCCGGGCTCGAGCTGCCCGGCCACGATCGCGTTGTGCAGCGCCTCGGCGATCTGCTCGGACGCGCGGGCCTGGGTGACCACGAAGCCTCGCAGGGCAGGAATCTGCAGCTCAGGCACGCGACTCGTCCGCATTGGCGCTGACCGATCGGGCAAGCGCGACGGCGAGCCCCGGCACGTCGGTGATCACTCCCTCCAGGCCGTCCTCGGACAGGCGCTCGGCGAGCCGGAAGGGAGCGTTGACCGTCCACGTCCAGGCGCTCAGGGCGGCGTCGGCGCAGGCGCGCAGGGCCGTTGGCGTGGCCAGCTCGTCGGCCCATAGCAACGCGTTGGCGCCAGAGCGCTGCGCGGCGAGCACCGGATGAACGGTCACCGGCGCTTCGATCAGCAGTCCGGTCCGGATCCGTCGATCGCGGCGTCGGACCTCGGCGATTGCCGCTGGATCGAACGCCGTCACCAGCAGCCATCCCGTCCAGCCACCGACCGCGGCGGCCAGCGCGGGAGCGTGCTCGGACTCCTTGAGCTCGAGGTCGAGCCCGATCCGACCCTCGGCGAGTGTCACGGGGTCCTGACCCGGCGCGAGCGGATCGTGGGCGAGCACAAGCCGCCCCTGACCGTCGGCCCGAACGTCGGTCTCGATCGCTGCGGCGCCTGCGACGATCGCAGCCTCAAACGCGGCGAGCGAATTGTCCGGGAGCTCCTCGCTGGCGCCGCGGTGGGCGCAGACCAGTGGGCGCAGGGCGGTCACCCACGGCCTGCAGCGGCTGCGGAAGCCGCGTCGTCTAGACGCGGTGCATCGGCGATCAGCCGCTGGGTGTAGGCATCACCGGGCGACTCCAACACCTGCTGGGCGGTTCCCGTCTCGACCACGCGACCGTCCCGCATGACAATCACCCGCTGGGCGATCGAGCGCACGAGCGGCAGATTGTGGGTGACGAACAGGATGCTCAGGCCGACATCGCGCTGGATGTCCCCCAGCAGGGTCACGATCGCTGCCTGGACCGACACATCCAGGGCGCTCGTGACCTCGTCGCAGAGCAGGACACGGGGCTCGCAGATAAGCGCCCGGGCGATCGCGACACGCTGGCGCTCGCCGCCGGAGAGCTGGTCGGGGTAGCGCTCCGCGTAGGTGGGAGGCAGGGAGACGCGCTCGAGCATCTCGCTCACGCGTCGCTCGGACTCCCGGCGCGGCAGATCGAGCAGCGAGAGCGGCCGGGCGACCGCCTGGCCGACCGTCCGGCGCGGATTCAGCGAGCCATATGGGTTCTGAAAGATGTACTGGACCTCGCGCTTGGCGGTCCGGGAACGGCTGCCGACCCCGTGGGTGAGCACATCGGAACCGAGCCGGATCTCACCTTCCCATTGGGCGTGCAGCCCCGAGATCGAGCGCGCCACCGTCGTTTTGCCGCTCCCGGACTCGCCGACGAGTGCCACGCACTCGCGCGGTGCGACGCTGAAGCTGACGTCATGCACAACCCGGTGGCTGCCGTACGAGGCGCTCAGGCCCGAGACGCTGATCGCGCCGGGCCCGGGGTCGGCCGTGGGCTCGGCGCCGGTGACGTTGATCTTCGTCGGTGGCGCCAGCGCCCGGGATTCGCTGACCCGGATGCAGCGGACCTCATGGG
>JALYTU010000552.1 GCA_030854125.1 Actinomycetota bacterium
GCCAAGGACGGAGGCGGCAACGGTTTCCAGCGTGCTCCGGACGAGGCCGAGAACGAGGGCATGGCGCCGCAGGCGCCCAAGCCCAGCCGGCCGGCCAAGAGAGGTCGCAACAAGCGCCACGGGAGACCTCGCTGATGGGGATGCTCGCGTGGGTGATGATGGGCCTGGCCCTCTGGCATTTCACGATCTGGCTGCCCGACCGGTTCTGGGGCGGGATCGTCGGCGCGTTCATCGGCGCGCTGATCGGCGCGGCGCTGTTCGGTTTCATCGTCAACGGCTTGGCGATCCCCGGTCGCCACGCCACCGACGTCGCGACGGCGCTGGAGGCGATCCCAGGGGCCCTGGTCGGAATGGCGCTGGTCTACGCCGAGGGCATCCGCCGCGAGCGGGTCGCCAGCGTGCGCCGCGAGCCCGCCCATCTGTAGGGTCTGCGTGCATATGTCGCGGCGGTTGATCATCATCCTGGTCGTCACGTTGGCCGCGGTTGCCGGTGCCGCCGGCGCGCTCGCCGCCGCGCTGCACATTCAGACCGCCAGCGCCGGGGGGGTGACCGCCGCCTTCAGCTTCCGCGGCGCGATCCCCGCGATCACCGGGCCCCACCTGAAGATCATCAAGGGCGGGCAGACCGCCTACGACGCGCCAGTCACCTCGCGCGCCTGCGGGACGATGTGCGGGCCACTGCAGGTCGGCGGGCACGCGACCTCGGTCGGGATCGTCCCCCTGCTGCCGGGCTCGCCCGAGGTCGTCCTCGAGCTCTACAGCGGGGGCGCCAACTGCTGCGTCGTCGATCAGATCTTTCGCTATGACCCGAGCACGATGACCTACGTCAAGACCGAGCACAACTTCGCCTCGGCCGGCGCGCTGCTCAAGCGCCTGCACGGCCGCTGGCGGTTCCTCTCGGCCGACGACGGCTTCAAATACGCCTTCACCGACGGCGCGGACTCGGGCGAGCCGATCCAGATCTGGAGTTACGGGGCGGCCAGGTTCACGGACGTCACCCGCAGCTATCCGGGCCTGATCCGCACCGATGCGGCCCGCTGGTTGCGATTGTTCAATCACCACGTCGACAACGGCGTCGGGCTGATCGCCGCGTGGGCCGGAGACGAGGAGCTGCTCGGGCGTGATGGGCTCGTGCAGTCGACGCTGAAGACCGAGCTGGCGCGCGGGCGGCTGCGCGGGGGCGCCGGAAACTTCTTCGCCGGTGGCGCGAAGTTCATCCGCGAGCTCAATCGCGTGCTGCGCCAGCTCGGCTACAAGCACTGATCACCCCGGATTCCGTCTGACCTCCGGCCTACCGTGCCGGGATGGCTCAGACCCTGCTCCTGGCCGACCCGCCGGCGCAACCGAGCACCGAGCTGGCGCGTGAGCCGCTGTCCCAGGCGACCGTCGCCGTGCCCCGGTTCGCGCTGTCGAGGTACGGACTGGACGCCGCCCTGGCGCTCGAGCGCGAGCTCGGCATCGGCCATGTGCTTGCGCAGATCCTCGTCCGCCGCGGGCTCAGCGCGCCCGCGCAGGCCCGCAGCTTCCTTGCCGCCGGGGTCATCCACACCCCGCACGCGTTCTCCGGTCTCGACGCGGCGCTCGAGCTGATCGCGGGGCAGATCGCCGCCTCAGGGCGGATCGTCGTGCACGGTGACTACGACGTGGACGGGGTGTGCGCCACGGCGATCCTCGTGCGCGGGCTGCGCAGCCTCGGCGCCGACGTGGGCTGGTTTCTCCCCGGCCGTGTGGAGGACGGCTACGGGCTGTCGGTCGCCACCGTGCGGCGGCTGGCCGAGCTGGGCACGGATCTGATCATCACCGTGGACTGCGCCGTCACCGCGGTCGAGGCGGTGCAGGCGGCACACGCCGCCGGGATCGCGGTCGTGGTCACCGATCACCACGCACCCCGCGGTGATGGGCTGCTGCCCGACTGCCCGATCGTGCACCCCGGGCTGTGTGACTACCCATTCGCCGGTCTGTGCGGCGCCGGGGTCGCGCACAAGCTCGCCGAGGCACTCGGAGCCGGCACGGTCGCCGATGACCTCGATCTGGTCGCGCTGGCGACCGTCGCTGACCTGGTCCCGCTCGTCGATGAGAACCGTCGTCTGGTCCGTGACGGCCTCGCCGCGCTCGCCAACACCGCCAAGCCGGGGCTGCGCGCCCTGATCGCCGTCAGCCGCGCGGACCCCAGCGCACTGGACACCGGCACGCTCGGCTTCCGACTGGCGCCGCGGATCAACGCCGCCGGGCGCCTGCGCCGAGCCGACGTGGCGCTCGAGCTGCTCCTGACCGAGGACGCCGACCGGGCTCGGGCGATCGCCGCCGAGCTCGACGCGCTCAACGTCGAACGCCGCGCCATCGAGCAGCGCATCCTGTGGGAGGCCGACCGCCAGGTCAAGGCCCTCGGCGCCCGGCCGGCCTACGTGCTCGCCGCCGAGGAGTGGCACCCCGGAGTGGTTGGGATCGTGGCCTCACGGATCGTGGAGCGTTATCACCGCCCGGCGGTGCTGATCGCGCTGGACGGCGACGCGGGGACCGGTTCGGGGCGGAGCATCCCCGGCTTTGACCTGCTCGCGGGGCTGACCGCCGCGGGCGAGCATCTGGGGCGCTTTGGCGGTCACCGGGCCGCGGCGGGGCTGAGCATCGACTCCGGGCGCGTCACCGCCTTCCGGACGGCGTTCGAGGCGCACGCCGCGTCCGTGCTCACCCCGGAGCTTCTGGAGCCCGAGGAGCGGATCGACGCGATCGCCTCCGGAGTGGACCTCGGCCTCGCGCTCGCCGAGGAGCTCGCGCTGCTCGAGCCGTGCGGGATGGGCAACCCGGCGCCCCGCCTGCTCGTCCCCGGGGCCCGGTTCACCGACGTGCGGCCGATGGGGGAGGGCCGCCACGCTCGCTTCTCGGTCTGCTCGGGTGGGGCTCGGGCCCGCGCGGTCGCCTTCGGCTGCGACGGCCGGCTCGCCGGCGATCCGGACC
>JALYTU010000048.1 GCA_030854125.1 Actinomycetota bacterium
GCCGTGCTGCAGGCCGGCCGCGAACGTCCGGACCGCGCCGCTCGGGCTGATCCGGCCGATGACGGGATTGCTGCCCTCGTCGGTGAACCACATGTTCCCGTCGGCCCCGGCACCGATGCCCACCGGAGCGCTGCCGGCCGGCAGCGGGTGCTCGCTGACATGGCCGTCGGCCGCGATCTCGCCGATCGATCCGGCGCCGTCCGCGAACCAGACCGAGCCGCCGAAACCGGCTGCCATCGCCAACGGGTGGGTGTCCGAACGCAGCCCCTGGCGGGCCTCGCTGATCTGGCCCGAGGCGGTGACGCGGCCGAGCTGACAGCGCCCGCCCGCGTCGCAGCCGTGGTCGGTGAACCACAGCCCGCGGCGGGTCGCGGCGAGCCCGAACGGGGTGCTCCCCCGCCGCAGGCCATGAGCGAAGAGGGTGATGCGTCCCCGCGGGGTGATCTCACCGATCGCCGGATGCCGACCCTGACTGGTGAACCACAGATCGCGGTGGGGGCCCAGCGTGATCGCGAACGGCGTGCTGCCGCGTCGCAGACCACGCGAGAACTCGGTGATCGCACCCGACGGGGTGACCCGCCCGATCGCCGGCCGACGGCCCTCGTCTGTGAACCACAGGTTGCCGTCGGGCCCGAGCGCGATCTGGAAGGGAACGCTGCCGGCGTTCAGTCCCCGCGTGTACAGCGCGACCCGCCCCGCGGAGTCGATCCGTCCGATCCCGCAGCGACCCAGGCCGGCGCAGCCCAGGTCAGCGAACCAGACGGCACCATCGGAGCCGGTCGTGAGTCCGAACAGGTAGGCACGCTGACTGGAGCCGAGCGCGAACTCGTGAATCACCCCCGGCCGTCCCGCCCCCGCGCTCGCCGCCAGGCTGAGCGCGATCAGCCCTGCCAGTGCGGCTGCGAGCAGCGAACGCAACCCGGCCAGTGTAGGCCCCGGGCGCGTCCATGGACAGCTAAAGTCCCTGGCCATGGACGATGACTGGCGCCTGCGTATCACGCTGACCGACCCCCGTGACGCCGGCCGGCTGACCGAGGAGTTGCGTGCCCACACGCTGCAGGAGGACCTGCGGCGCACCATGCACGACCGGGTGATCGTGTCCACGGACGAGACCGAGGTGTTCTGCTACGCCGGTTCCCGGGAGCAGGCCGAGGCGACGGCGGCGACGGTCACGCGGCTGGCCGACGAGCACGGCTGGAATCCGAGCTTTGAGCTGCGCCACTGGCACCCGACCGCCGAGTGCTGGGAGGAGGCAGATGTGCCGCTGCCCGCTGATGACGCGGCCCGCGCGGGCGAGCGCGCCGAGCGGATCGCCCAGGAGCGGGCCGAGTCCGCGCAGCGAGGCTATCCGGAGTTCGAGGTTCGCATTCAATGCGCGTCGCGCGGTGAGGCCGGAGAGATGGCCGTGCGATTGCGCAATGAGGGCATCCCGGTCGTCCAGCGCTTCCGTGCGGTGCTCGTCGGCGCCACCGACGAGGACAGCGCCGAGCAGCTCGCCGCGCGTCTGCGCGGTGAGGCTCCCAGCGGCGCGCAGGTGACCGTCGAGGGCAACCTGCGCGCGGTCTACGAGGACGGTCCCTGGCGGCCGTTCTCGATTCTCGGAGGCATGGGCGGCTGAGCATTGCGCGCCGTCCTGCGCGCACATGCCCGTCCAGGACTGGACATCGCCGCGATAACGGGGATACTGCCCGCCTTGCGCGACGACGCTGCCAGCTCCAAGCCTCCGCCTCGAAAGACGCCCGATCCGACGCCCGATCCGCCGGTTCGGCGCTCAACGCCGGACACCGGACATCACCGCAGCGCGTTTCCGCCGATCGCCGAGTACGCCTTCCTGTCGGACTGCGAGACGGTCGCGCTGTCCGCGCCGAACGGTGCGATCGAGTGGCTGTGCCTGCCCCGCGTGGACTCCCCGAGCGTGTTCGGGGCGCTGCTGGACCGCGACGCCGGTTCCTTCCGCCTCTCCCCGGATGGGGCGTCGGTGCCGGCCGCCCGGCGCTACCTGCCCGGGACGATGGTCACGGAGACCAGCTGGGGCACCGGCTCGGGCTGGATGGTCGTCCGGGATGTGCTGCTGATCGGGCAGTGGCATCACCAGCGAGACCGCTCCCACACCCACCGCCGCGCGCCCACTGACTACGACGCCGACCACGTCCTCTTGCGCACCGTGCGCTGCGTCAACGGCGAGGTCCAGCTACTGCTCGACTGCGAGCCGAAGTTCGATTACGGACGCGACCCAGCCCGCTGGCGCTACTCCGGCGAGGGCTACAACGAGGGGGTCGCGGTCAGTTCTGACGGCTCGGTCGAGCTCAAGCTCACCACCGACCTGATGCTCGGCTTCGAGGGCTCGCGGGCCACCGCCCGCCATCTGCTCAAGGAGGGCGAGACCGTCTACTGCGCGCTGTCCTGGAGCGAGCACGCGCCCCCCGCCGACATCAACCAGGCCAACGAGCGCCTGATCTGGACCGCCCACCACTGGCAGCACTGGCTGGACCGGGGCGACTTCCCCGACCATCCCTGGCGGACCTACCTGCAGCGTTCGGCGCTCACGCTCAAGGGCCTGACCTACGCGCCGACCGGCGCCCTGCTCGCCGCGGCAACCACATCGCTGCCCGAGACGCCCCAGGGCGAGCGCAACTGGGACTACCGCTACAGCTGGATCCGTGACTCGACGTTCATGCTGTGGGCACTGCTGTCGCTCGGCTTCGAGTGGGAGGCCAACGACTTCTTCTACTTCATCGCCGACGTCGCCTCCGGCGAGGAGCAGCTCCAGGTGATGTACGGGGTCGGCGGTGAACGCGATCTCGACGAGGAGATCCTCGGCCATCTCGAGGGCTACGAGAACGCCCGCCCGGTGCGGATCGGCAACGCCGCCTACCAGCAGGAGCAGCACGATGTGTGGGGCGCGCTGCTGGACTCGGTCTATTTGCACACGCGGTCGCGTGACTCGCTCGACGACCGGGTCTGGAAGCTGCTCGTGCGCCAGGTGGAGGTCGCGATCGAGCGCTGGCGCGAGCCTGACCGCGGCATCTGGGAGGTCCGCGGCGAGCCCAAGCACTTCGCCTCCTCCAAGATGTTCTGCTGGGTGGCCTGCGATCGCGGCGCCCGTCTGGCCGAGCTGCGTGAGGACTCAGAGCGGGTGCAGCGCTGGCGGGCCGTCGCCGACGAGATCAAGGCCGACGTGCTCGAACACGGCGTCGACGAGCGCGGCGTGTTCGTGCAGCACTACGGCTCAACCGCGCTGGATGCGTCGCTGCTGCTGCTGCCGCTGATGCGCTTCCTGCCCCCCGACGATCCGCGGATCCGCGCCACCGTGCTGGCGATCGCCGACGAGCTCACCGAGGGCGGCCTCGTGCTGCGCTACCGCACCGAGGAGACCGACGATGGCTTGGCGGGCCGGGAGGGCACGTTTTTGATCTGCTCCTTCTGGCTGGTGTCCGCGCTCTGCGAGATCGGCGAACTGGACCGTGCCCGGAGCCTGTGCGAGCGGCTGCTGGGCTACTCGAGCCCGCTCGGTCTGTACGCCGAGGAGGTCGACCCCCACACAGGCCGCCAGCTGGGCAACTTCCCCCAGGCCTTCACCCACCTGGCGCTGATCAACGCCGTCATGCACGTGATCAAGGCCGACGACCAGGCGATTGAGCAGAACGCGCCGTGGGCCGACTGGCGCTAGCCGGCCGGCCTGCGCGCTGACCCCGGAGCCGGTCGCGCTATGCGCCCCGCGGGCCGAGCCGCACGGGCAGGGACTTCAGCTGGTTGAGGAACCCGGACTCGACGTAGGTCAGCTGACCGTCGCGCGCCATCTGCGGATAGCGGGCGACGGTCTCCTCGAGCATGATCCGCAGCTCCAGCCGGGCCAGCGCGGTGCCCAGGCAGAAATGACGGCCACCGGCCCCGAACGCCTGGTGCTCGGGGTTGCGGGTCACGTCGAAGCTGTCGGGATCCTCGTACCGGGTCTCGTCCCGGCCCGAGGAGACGTACCACATGACGACCTTCTCACCGGCGTTGATGGTTTGGCCGGCCAGCTCCGTGTCGCACGTCGCGGTGCGGCGGAAGTGCGCGAAAGCGGGGAACATCCGCAGCGATTCCTCGACCGCGCCGGGGACCAGGCTCGGGTCGGCGAGCAGGCGTTCGCGCTGCTCGGGGTTCTCCATCAGCGCACGCATGCCGCTGCAGTAGGTCGCCTTGGTGCTGTCGTTGCCGGCCGCCATGAGCAGGAAGAAGCCCATCACGATCTCGTGCTCCTCGAGCTTGGCGCCATCGATCTCCGCGTGGACCAGGACGCTGGTCAGGTCCTCGGTCGGCTGCTCGCGCCGCGCGGCGATCAGCTGCGAGCAGCGCGAGAAGATCTCGGGGATCTCGTTGTCCATGATGCTCTGCATGCCGTCGGGTGCGAGGTCGGGGTCGCCCGCGGCCAACGCGGTGTTCATCAGTCGGGCCCAGATCGCGTCATCGGACTCGTCGATCCCCATGAAGCTGCCGATCACTCGGGAGGCGATCGGCTGGGCCACGTCGAGGACCAGGTCACAGCGCTCACGACCCTCGAGGCGGTCCAGGACCGCGGTGACGATCTCCCGGATGGCGGGCTCGTGGGCCGCGATCCGGCGGGGGGTGAAGCCCGCCTGGAAGAGCATCTTCAACCGGTCGTGCTTGGGCGGGTCCATGCCGATGAACATCGCCCGCATCAGCTCGAGCGGGAACACGTCGGTCACCGCAGTGACGCCGCCCAGCTCGGAGGAGTAGGTCCGCCAGTCGCGGCTGACCGTGTGGATGTCCTGCGGCCGGGTCACCGACCAGTAGCCCTTCTCATCGGGGTATTCGCTGACCCGCGCGGTCCAGTGCACCGGGCACTCGTGGCGCAGCCGCGCGAACAGCGCGTGCGGCGGCCCCTGCAGCCAGTTCTCCCGGTCGGTGACGAACACCTGGTCCAGGTCGCGGTCGCTGACGCTCTGAGTCACTGCTCCTCCTGACGATGCCGACGGCTCCGGTGAGCGTCCGCGCACGGCCGCTCCGTAGCCGCGGATCCTATCGACTGGCTGGCTGGCCAGCAAAGACCTCCGGGGGGGCGGACGTGCGACTCCTGTTCGCCGCCACGCGCGCCGCCAAGCGGGTCGAGCCCGGGCAATGGCCCCGCATGCTCGCGCTGATGCTGGATGCGCTTCAGGCCCGCCTCCTGAGCTAGGGTCCCCTCCCCCCCCAGCGAGCGAGAGGAGCCGCAACGTGAAGATCCGGGCCGCCGTCCTGGAGCAGTTCGGTCAGCCGCTGCACGTCACCGAGATCGACCTGGCCGAACCGCGCGCGGGCGAGGTGCTCGTCCGTCTGGAGGCCTGCGGCGTCTGCCACACCGACATGTACACCGCGTCGGGCGTGGACCCGTCCGGCTATGCGCCGACCGTGCTGGGCCACGAGGGTGCCGGGATCGTCGAGCGCGTCGGCGCGGACGTCACCAGCCTCGCGCCCGAGGATCGCGTGGTGACCCTGTTCTCGCCTCAATGCCGCGAGTGCGTGCACTGCCGCAGTCCGCAGACCAACCTCTGCCTGGCCATCCGCGAACAGCAGAACCGCGGCTATCTACCCGATGGCACCGTCCGCCTGTCGCGCGACGGCGAGCCGATCCGGCACTTCATGGGCACGAGCACGTTCGCCGAGTACACGGTGATGCCCGAGATCGCGCTGGCCAAGGTGCCGGCGCATGCGCCACCGGAGCACGCGGCGCTGTTCGCCTGCGGCCTCTCGACCGGCCTGGGAGCGGCGATGTACACCGCCAAGGTGTCCGCCGGCGCGACCTGCGTCGTGTTCGGAGCCGGAATGGTCGGCCTCGGCGCGGTCGCCGGATGTCGGCTGCAGGGTGCCGAGCGGATCATCTGCGTCGATATGTCGCCGGACCGGCTGGAGCTGGCCCGCGGTCAGGGCGCGACCGACACCTGGGCCGGCGGTCCTGAGATCGTGCCGCGCGTACTGGAGGAGACCGGTGGTTTCGGCGCCGACTTCACCTTCGAGGCCACCGGCCTGGTCGCGGTCATGCAGCAGGCGGTCGAGGCCGCGCGCATGGGCTGGGGGCTGTGCACGGTGGCAGGCGTGGCCGGCAAGGGCGAGACGCTGGACATCATCCCCCGGCTGCTGATCACCGGCCGGCGCGTGTGCGGCTCGTCCTTTGGCGGCGTCAAGGGCCGCGATCAGGTCCCCGAGCTTGTCCAGCTCTCGCTGGACGGCAAGCTCGACGTGGCTCCGTTCATCTCGCACCGGTTCACCCTGGACGAGGTCAACCGTGGCTTTGAGCTGATGGAGCGCCAGGACGGGATCCGTAGCGTGATCACGTTCTGACGCGCGGGCGGCGACGCGGGGCCGCGGGACACGCGTTACCCCGGAGGTAATCGACGGGCGGCCGGTCACTTGGGACCGTTGCCGCCATGAGCACTCACACCACACACCCCCTGCCCCCCGCCACGGCGGTCCGGGCCCTGGCGCGCGCGCGCAGTTCCCACTGGGCGGCGCTGCCCATCCTGCTGGCCGGAACGTTCATGGTCGTGCTGGATTTCTTCATCGTCAACGTCGCCCTGGGCTCGATCCGCTCGGGACTGCATGCCTCCGATGGCGCGATCGAGTGGGTCGTGGCCGGATACGCGCTGACCAGCGCGGTCCTGCTGATTCCGGCCGGCCGGGCCGGCGACCGCCACGGCCGCCGCCGCGTGTTCGCAATCGGTCTCGCCGCCTTCACGCTTGCCTCGGCGGGCTGTGGGCTGGCCGCCAGTCCGGAGCAGCTCGTCGCGGCCCGCCTGGTACAGGGAGGTGCGGCGGCGATCCTGATGCCGACCATCCTGTCGCTGATCGGCGTCCTCTACACCGGCGTGGACCGCGCCCGGGCGCTGTCGGCCTACGGGATGACGATGGGTCTGGCCGCCGTCTCGGGCCAGCTGATCGGCGGCGCGCTCGTCGCCGTCGATCCGGCCGGACTGGGCTGGCGCGGTGTGTTCTTGATCAATCTGCCGATCGGGGTCATCGCGCTGGCCGGGACGCGTGCCTTCATCCCCGAGTCGCGCGCCCCCGAGGCCGGGCGAACCGACCTCGCCGGGACGCTGCTGGTCACCGCCGGGCTGACCGCGATCGTGCTGCCGCTCGTCGAGGGCCGCCGGCACGGGTGGCCCCTGTGGACGTGGCTGACCCTGGCGAGCGCGCCGGTGATCCTGGCCGGCTTCGCTGCTCACCAGCGGCGGCTGGGCCGGACCGGCGGCGACCCGCTGCTGCCCGCCGGCCTGTTCGCCGCTCCGGGCTTGCGCATCGGGCTGATCGCGCAACTGGTGTTCTGGTGCGGGCAGGCGTCGTTCTTCCTGGTTCTCGCCCTGTACCTGCAGCTGGGCCGCGGGTTGAGCGCGCTGAGCTCCGGGCTGGTGTTCTCGATCCTCGCCGTCACCTACCTGATGACCTCGGTGCGCGCCCCGGCTCTCACCGAACGTCACGGCCGCCGGGTGCTGGGCGCCGGCGCGCTGATCCTGGCCTCCGGGCACCTCGTCCTGCTGGCCACGGTCACCGAGGTCGGAGTCCAAAGCTCGGTCTTCGCGCTCGCTCCTGGCCTGGCGCTGGTCGGTGCCGGGATGGGGCTGGGGATCACGCCGCTGGCCACCCTGATCCTCAGCGGGCTGCGGCCTGAGCAGGCCGGAGCGACCGCGGGCGTGCTGGCGACGATGCAGAACGTCGGCAGCGCACTCGGGGTCGCGGTCATCGGCGTCGTCTTCTTCGGCGCCGTGCCCCATGGTTTCGGGACCGCGTTCGCCGTCAGCGTCGCGGTGCTCGCGGCCCTGCTGATCGCCGTCGCCGGCCTGTCACGGCTGCTTCCGGCCCCGGTACGCTCGTGACCATGGCGGAGACGCAGGTCGGCACGATGATCCGTGACTGGCGTCAGCGCCGCCGGCTCAGCCAGCTCGAGCTGGCCCTGGAGGCCGGGGTCTCCACACGACATCTGAGCTTCGTGGAGACCGGTCGCTCCCGCCCGAGCGCCGAGATGGTCCTCCAGCTCGCCAACCGCCTGGAGGTCCCGCTGCGCGAGCGCAACCGGCTGCTGCTGGCGGCCGGCTACGCTCCTCGCTACGAGGCCCGCTCGCTGCAGGCCGACCCCGAGCTCGCCCGGGTGCGGGACGCGCTCGGGCGGGTGCTGGCCGGCCACGAACCGTTCCCCGCCTTCGCGATCGACGGCGGCTGGAACCTCGTGATGTCCAACGGCGCCCTGGACCTACTGCTGCAGGGCGTGGCACCGTCGCTGCTGACCCCACCGGTCAACGTCGCGCGACTCGCGCTGCATCCGGAGGGGATCGCGCCCCGGATTCTCAACCTCGGTGAGTGGCGCGGGCACCTGCTCACCCGGCTGGGTCACCAGCTGTCGGTCACCGGGGACCCGCGTCTGGAAGTGCTGCTCGACGAGCTGCGCGACTACCCGGGGCCGAACGCCGAGCCGCCCACGGCCGCGCACGCGGTCATGGTGCAGCTGCGGCTCGCCGGCCCGGACGGCGAGCTGAACTTCTTCTCCACGATGACGACGTTCGGGACCGCCGCGGACGTGACGGTGTCCGAGCTGTCGGTGGAGGCCTTCTTCCCCGCCGATGCGGCGACCGCGCGGGCGCTCAGCGCCGGCGCGCCTGCGGCGTGAGCGCCGGGTTGCCGAAGCCGCCGTCGGCTGGTGAGAGGTTGACCCCCGGGGCGACGATCTCATCGATCTTGTCGAGCACATCGTCAGACAGCGTGACCTCGGATGCGGGCAGCTGGGACTCGAGCTGCTCCATCGTGCGCGGGCCGATGATCGCCGCGGTCACTGCGGGATGGCGGATCACGAACGCGAGCGCCATCTCGATCAGCGTGATCCCCGCCTCCTGCGCGAGCACGGCGAGAGCATCGGCGGCGTCGAGCTTGCGCTGATTCCCGGGCTGGGACAGGTCATAGCGATCGGGGAGCCGGTCGGCGCGGGTGGAGCTCGGCGCGTCGGCGCCCTTGCGCCACTTGCCCGACAGCCAGCCGCCCGCCAGCGGACTCCACGGGATCACGCCCATGCCGTAGCTTCGCGCCGTCGGCAAGACGTCCTTTTCGATTTCCCGCACGAGCAGCGAGTAGGGGGGCTGCTCGCAGACAAAGCGCTCGCGCCCGCGCTTCTCGGCGGTCCACTGCGCCGACACGATCTGCGAAGCCGGGAAGGTCGAGGAGCCGATGTAGCGGACCTTGCCGGCGCGGACGAGGTCGGTGAGCGCGGCGAGGGTCTCGTCGATGTCGGTGTCGGCCTCGGGACGGTGGATCTGGTAGAGGTCGATCCAGTCGGTGCCCAGGCGGCGCAGCGAGTTCTCGACCTCCTTGATGATCCAGCGCCGTGAGTTGCCGAACTCGTTGGGATCGTCGCCCATCGTGCCGTGGACCTTGGTCGCCAGGATGACGTTGTCGCGCTTGCCACCGGCCAGCGCCTTGCCGACGATCTCCTCGGACTCGCCGCGGGAGTAGACGTCGGCGGTGTCGATGAAATTGATGCCGGCGTCCAGCGCACGGTGGATGATGCGGATGCTGTCGTCGTGGTCGGGGTTACCCCACGCTCCGAACATCATCGCCCCGAGACAGAGTGGAGAGACCCTGGTTCCTGTCGTGCCCAGTGTTCGATGTTCCATATCCGTCACCCTACCCCGACCGGCCGGCGCTCCGATCGCACGGTCGATCCTCCTCATGCGCCTTCTCGTCGCCGCTCCCCGTGCCCTCACGCCACTGGCCCTCGCCGCCGCCGCGCTGGCCATCGTCGTGCCCTGGCGGGCCGTGGCCGAGCACTCCGACCTGCTGCTCGCGCTGCTCGTGCTCGCCACCGCGCTGGGAATCTCGGCCGGCGAGCTGCGCGGTCTGCGCGAGCACCGCGCGGCGGTGGCGATCCTGTCGATCGGTCCGATGGGTGCGCTCGCCGCCCTCGCCTGGCTGGTCGGCCAGGCCTTCAATGCGGATGTGCGCGACGGGCTGCTCGCGGTCGGGCTGTCGAGCTCTGAGGTGGCGACGGTCGGGCTCGTCGCCCTTGCAGGGGCCGATGCGACGATCGCCCTTGGCGCGGTGACCGGCTCGCTGATCCTCGCCGCGGTCGCGGGC
>JALYTU010000553.1 GCA_030854125.1 Actinomycetota bacterium
TCCCATCAGGTAGGAACCCTTCGACGGCGGTCAGCGTTGGTGTGTCGCAGCATGTGACGTTGCGGTCGAGACGTGCGTCGGATCGCACCGGCCGGCTAGGGCGAAAGCGCGGTCGCCACGTCCACGAGTGCGCCCGCGAGTGACTCGGCGCCCAGCCGGCTGGCCAGATCTGGAGAGGCGCCTGCGCCGGCGAGTCCGACGCGGGCTTGCGCGGCGAGTTCGGTCAGCTCGTCGGCGCTGTCGAGGAACCGTTGGGGGGTTACCGCGGCGAGCACGACGATGGCGGGGGCGAGTTCGTCAAGCGCGGCGGTGATGTCAGCCAGCGGAGTGTCAGCCCCCAGGTATGTGATCCGCCAGCCGAGCTCGCGGAGGGCTAGGCCGAAGGACAGCAGCCCGAGCTCGTGCAGCTCACCGGGAGGGCAGGCCAGGATCGCGCGCGGTCCGACGCCTTGTCCCCAGCCCCGAGCCAGCGCGCGCAGGCGCCCGCCGATGATGTTGCTCGCGAAGTGTTCCTGAGCAACGCTCGTCTCGGCGCTGGCCCAGCGCATCCCGAGGCGGTCCAGGAACGGCAGGATCACCTCCGCGAGAGCTTGATGGAGTCCAAACTTGATCAGGAGTCGATCGAGCGCCGCTTGGGCTGCCGGCTCATCGAGCGCGTCGAAGCTGCGCTCGAGTTCAGCTTCGACGTCGGCAGGGGTCGTGGATGGTTCGTCTGACGCTTGGTCGTCGGCCTGCTTCGCCAGGCGCGCAGCCTCCGAGGCGGAAAGGCCGGCGCTGATGTGGTGTCGCATCGTCCGGACGCGCTGTTCGTCCGCTTCGGAATAGAGGCGAAGTCCGCCCTGGGTTCGCTCTGGTTCCACCAGCCCGTAGCGGGTTTCCCACGCGCGCAGGAGCTCGGGGCTCTCCCCGGTCCGTCTACTGAGCTCCCCGATCCGGAGCCGTCCAGCGTTGGCCATAATCAAATCCTACCGATCTAGGCAAAAGATTGACAGTTCCTAGACAGGACCTGTACATTGGGGGCATATGAACCAAGCGCGGCTCGCCAACCTCGAAGACCACGACCTCGTGCGCCAGGCCGCTGATGGCGACGTCCAAGCCTTCGAAGCGATCTATGACCGTTACAGCTCCCAAGCCTTCGGAGTCGCGCTGCGGGTCACCGGCTGCCGGAGAGCGGCCGAGGAAGCCACCCAGGACGCGTTTGTTGGTGTCTGGCGAGCCGCACGCACCTACGACATGAGCCGGGGAACCCTGAAGGCCTGGATCTTGTCGATGGTGCGAAACCGAAGCATCGACAGCCTGCGCCGCACAGCCCGACACAATCGCGACCTCGGGATCGATGACGCGCGGGTCGGACGACTCGAAGCCGCCGAGCGTACCGAGGACCAAGTGGCCAGCCGCGAGGAATCACGCGACACCCGTCAACTGCTGCTCTGCCTCCCGACTAACCAACGCCAGGTGATCGAGCTGGCGTACTTCAAAGGTCTGACCCAAACCGAGATCGCCGAACACATCGGAGCTCCGCTCGGGACGGTCAAGGGCCGACAACGGCTCGCCCTGACAAAGATGCACCGAACGCTCACCGGCCATCCCGAGCTAGTGCTGACCAGATGACCGACGATGCCCTGCGCTCCAGGAAACGGCGAAGAGCGTGCCTGCCGCCGACAATGACATCGCCTACCACTTCGGCAGGGCGCGGGGTCCCGCGAAGCAGCACGACCCCGACCGGGGCGCAACTTCGGGTCGAGAACGGTATGCGATCACCTCGTCGGCGCCGCGCTCGCGCAGTCTAACCCGGGCGCGCTCAGACGCCGCGGCGCCGAGCACGATCACGAACGTGTCCGTCGTCGCGTCGACGCCACCGCGGCGCCCTAATTCGGGCGCAACCGATCGTCCGCCGCTCCAATCAGCAGGGCCGATCTGGGCGATCCAGAGGTCGCCGTTGCTATCGCCGGCGTCAACGCGCCCGAGCGAGCAATCGTCGGCTGAGACCCTCAGTTGAGCGGCCGATCGTGCTGGTGTGCATGAAAGCAGCAGCTGGAACGCCTCGCGTCGCAGCCTGCGGTCTCGACTTGATGCGATTGGCGAGGCCTGCCCCGCCGTGGTGCTCCTAGGCATCCACCGCCCGCGCCCTGCTCCGTCAAAGCCGATCAGGCGAGCTGGTCAGCAGGCGTGACAGTGGCGTAGAACTGGCCGAGAGCAGCGACGAAAGAGGCGTGCACATCCGGGCCGGGCACTTTGCGTCCGTTGTACTCGAGCTCCGGTGCCGCGCAGGCGTCGGGCACGAGGGTCATCTTGAAGCCGAGGTCGGCACCGGCACGGGTGGTGGCGTCGACACACATGCTGGTCATCATCCCGGTGACTACGACCTCTTCGACGTCGAGGCCGCGCAGGTGCTGTTCGAGGTCGGTGCCCAGAAAGGAGTTGGGGGCTTTCTTGGTAATCAGCGTCTCGCCTTCCTGAGGCGCGACTGGTGCTGCGATCTCGGCGCCCTCGGTTCCTTCTTCCAGGAAGCCGGCCCCAGCTGGGCTGAGGTGCTGGATGTGAACGATCGGCTCGCCGGCGGCGCGGAACGCCTCCAGCACCTGGCTGGCCTTGGCGGCGGCCGCTTCGGGCTCGTGCAGAGGCATGTTGCCGCCGGGGAAGTAGTCGCGCTGAATGTCGACGATGACGAGGGCTCTGTTCATGACCGAGACGTTAGCACGTTCTGATGTTCGTCAGAACGTCAGAACCGGTTATCCTGAGCGTGTGGCCCAGGCCTCTCCTCTCCGCTTTCTGAACGAGCCCGCGGCCGCCGGCATTCGCGCCGAGCAACCCGACGCCACAATCGCGACGGCCCTCGCCCAACAGGCGGCGGCTCTCGGCGACCCGACACGGATGGCTATAGCCCACGCGTTGCGCACCGGTGGCGAAGTGTGCATCTGCGACCTGTCATGGATCCTC
>JALYTU010000049.1 GCA_030854125.1 Actinomycetota bacterium
CGCTCAACAATGAGCCGGTGGCCGCCAAGATGGACGAGCACGTGGCCGACGCCCAGGCCCGCGGTGCCAGCGTCCTGACCGGCGGAGCGCGGCAGGCAAATATGTCCACTGACCTGTACTGGCCGGCCACCGTGCTCTCCGGGGTCCCGGGCGACGCTCGGGTCAGCACCGAGGAGACCTTCGGGCCTGTGGCGCCAGTGGTCGCGATCGACTCCTTCGAGGAGGCCGTCACCCTCGCCAACGCCTCCCCCTACGGGCTGCTATCGGCGATCTTCACCGCCGACCTGCAGCGCGGCCTCCAGTTCGCCGATCGCGTCCGCACCGGCTGGGTCAACATCAACGAGTCCAGCAACTACTGGGAGGCCCACCTCCCGTTCGGGGGCCGGTCGGGCTCCGACAGCGGGATCGGCAAGGTCGGCGGCGCGCACGTCATGCACACGTTCACCGAGCTGCAGACGATCGTCATCTCGCCGCACCGGCCCGCGTAGCGCTGCCGCCGACCCCTCCGGGGGACGCCGCTACAGGACGGCGCGGATCTCGCGCTCGAAGGTTTCGATGTGCTCGGCCACCACGTCACGCGCCCGCTCGGCGTCCCCCGAGGCGATCGCCTGCAAAAGGTCATCGTGCTCGTGGACCCGCGCGAACATGTGCGGCAGCCGATCGAGCACGAGGTGCCAGATGCGCAGCGACAGATTGAGATAGCGGCCGAGCGTCTCCTCGAGGTACGGGTTGCCGGCGGCGCGGTGGATGAAGCGGTGCACGGCCGCATCCAAGGTCATCAGCGCGGCGGTGTCGTCACTGCCTTTGCTGTGGGCCAGCGCGATGAGGAGCTGATCAAGTTCGGCGCGCTGCTCGAGAGTCAGCCGCTGGGCGGCTCGGTAGGCGGCATGACCCTCGAGCTGGGTGCGCACGTCGGAGATGTCGGCGAGATCGGTGATGTTGATCTCAGACGCGAAGGTCCCGCGCCGCGGAAACACGGTGACCAGGTTCTCCAGCGCCAGGCGTTTGATCGCCTCGCGGACCGGAGTTCGCCCGATCGCCAGCTCGGCCCCGAGCGCGTCCTCGTCGATCGGCTCGCCGGGCGAGATCCGCAGCGTGACGATTCGGTCGCGCAGGTCGGCGTAGGCACGATCGGCCAGCAGCGCTCGCGGGGCCGGCGGCAGGACGCGCGTGCTCACCGGACGGCCGCGCGCCCCATCCCGCGCACGACTGATATATGAGTCATCGATTCTGAGTCTAACATTGGGTTGATCGTGAGCCAAGCAGTGGCCAGCCCGTGATCGGCACCACTGGTGCCGATGCGGTGGAGCGCCGGATCCGAGCCGGAGAGGTCGACGCCGTGCGCCGGGTGGTCGCCACGCTTGCGCGCGAAACCCCGCTGCTGACCTCGCGCAGCCTCTCTGATGGCTGGGGCGGCCGCGTGCTGCTCAAGGCCGAGAACCTGCAGCGCACCGGCTCCTTCAAGCTGCGCGGCGCCGTGCACAAGACCAGCCTGCTACAGGACGCCCCCGCGGTCGTGGCGGGCAGTGCCGGCAACCACGGCCAGTCGCTGGCCTACGCGGCCCGGGCGCGGGAGATCCCGTGCACGGTGTTCATGCCCGCCGACGCGCCGGTGGCCAAGGTCGCTGCGGTGCAGGCATTCGGCGGAACCGTCCGGCTCGGCGGGGACTCCGTGGACGCGTGTGTCGGCTTGGCTCGCGCCGAGGCCGCCGAGACGGGTGCGGTGTTCGTGCACCCCTTCGACGACCCCGAGATCGTGCTCGGCCAGGCCACGCTCGGGCTCGAGCTGCTCGACGCCGTGCCCGACCTCGCCACGGTCGTCGTCCCGGTCGGCGGCGGTGGCCTCATCTCCGGAGTGGCCGGAGTGATCAAGGCCGCTCGGCCCAGGGTCCGGGTGATCGGCGTCCAGGTCGCCGCCTGTGCGTCGTTTCCCCCTTCGCTCGCCGCCGCCAGTCCGATCGCGTTCACTGCCCGGGCGACGATCGCCGACGGAATCGCGGTCAAGCAACCCGGCGAGCTCACGCTGCCGCTCGTCCAGCGCTGGGTCGACGAGTTGGTGCTCGTCGAGGAGGACGACGTCGCGGACGCGATGGTCTGGCTGCTGGAACGCTCAAAGCTCGTCGTCGAGGGCGGCGGCGCGGTCGGGGTCGCCGCCCTGCTCGGGGGTCGCCTCTCCCCCACTGCGCACGGCTCGACGGTGATCGTCCTGTCGGGCGGCAACGTCGACGCCGGACTGCTGGCCGCGATCGCCAACCGCGGCGAGACCACGGCCGGCCGGCGGCTGAGGCTGTTCACCCGGATCTCGGACCGCCCCGGCGGCCTGGCCGCGCTACTGACCGAGATCGCCGCGGCGGGCGGCAACGTCGTGCACACCGACCACGTCCGCGAGGCCGTCCCACTGCACGTACGCGAGACCGGGGTCGAGATTGCGCTGGAGACCCGCGGCACCGACCATGGGGCGCAGATCGTCGCTGCGCTCCAGGCGGCTGGCTACGCGATCCGCCGCCTGGACTCCTAGTCCCCGAGCTCGATCCTCCGCCGGTCCACGAACTCGCGCAGCTCCGCCTCGATCCCGTCGTCCAGCGGCGGCTGCTCATAGCTCTCCAGCTGCGCGCGCCAGATCTCGCCGGCCCGGGCGGTCGTGTCCCGCGCGCCCTTCTTGGTCCAGCGGTCGAAGTTCTCCGTCGAGGAGAGCAACGGGCGGTAGAAGCACTCCCGGAAGCGCTCCAGGGTGTGGGCGGCGCCCAGGAAGTGCCCGCCGGCGCCGACCTCGAGGTGGGCGTCGAAGGCCAGCGAGGCGTCGTCGATCTCCAACGGCGTGAATTCGTGGCGCAGCTCGCGCAGCAGTTCGACGTCGAGGATGAACTTCTCATAACAGGAAACCAGCCCGCCCTCCAGCCAGCCGGCGGAGTGCATGACGAAGTTGGCCCCGGCCAGGAAGGTGGGCAGCAGCGTCATCAGTGACTCGTAGGCGGCCTGCGCATCGACGGTCTGTGAGGCGTTGAGCGCTCCGCCGCCGCGCCAGGGCAGCCCGAAGTGGCGGGCGATCTGCCCGGTGCAGAGCACACCGACGCCTGACTCGGGGGTACCGAATGATGGCGAGCCCGACTGCATGTCGGTGTTGGAGAGAAACGAGCCGAACACGACCGGGGCTCCGGGCCGGATCAGCTGGGTCAGCGCGATCCCGGCCAGCGCCTCGGCCATCTGCTGGACGAGCGTCGCCGGCAGCGACACCGGGGACATCGCGCCCATGAGCAGAAACGGGGTCATCACGACCGCCTGTCCGGCCCTGACGTACTCGAACATCGCGGCCAGCATCCGGTCGTCGTAGCGCAGCGGACTGTTGACGTTGATGAGGGAGATCGAAACGGGGGCTCGCTCGATCTCCGACCGGCCGCCGAACAGGATCTCGCCCATGCGGATCGTGTCCGCCGCATTCGGGCCCGAGGTGACCGAGCCCATGTACGGCTTGTCCGACAGGGTCTGCAGCGCGTAGACCATGTCCAGATGGCGGGAGTCAAGCGGCCGGTCCTCGGGCTCGCAGATCGTCCCGCCGGGAGAGTCGAGCTCGGGGAACGCCTGGGCCAGGCGCACGAGGTTCTCAAAGTCGGCCATCTTGGCGTCACGGCGAACGTCGCCCTCGCGGATGAACGGACAGCCGTAGACGGGCGCGAACACCATGTGATCGCCGCCGATGATCCGGTTGTTGGCCGGATTGCGGGCCTGCAATTCAAACTCCCTTGGCGCCTTGGCCACCTGCTCGAGGATGAACTCGGGATCGAAGCGGACCCGGTTGTCGTCCTCGACGATCTGCCCGGCAGCGCGGAACAGCTCGACCGCCTCGGGCAGCAGGAACTCGATCCCGAGTTCGGAGACGATCCGCCGCCAGCCCCGGTCCAGGGTGGCCATCGCATCCTCGGAGAGGATCTCGTAGCGGGGCATCGCGTTGACGAACATTGCCGGCTCCTCTGCGGTCGTGAACGGCGTTTAACAGCGCTTGACGTGGCGCTTGCGAGGCCTAATATATCCGGGCGTGGAACAACAGTTCCAAGAAACACCCTTGTCTGCTTCCGCGAGCCGGGGGACGACGGCGATCGACCGCGGCGCCGAGCTGCTCGTGCGCGTGCTCGAGTCCGAGGAGCCGGTCGCCCTCACTGACCTGGCCAGCGCCAGCGGCATCCCCAAGAGCACGGCGTCACGGCTGCTGAGTGCACTGGAGCGCCAGGGGCTCGTCGAGCAGGAGGGCGAGCGCGGGCGGCTGCGGCCCGGCCCCGCGATCCTCCGCGTCGCCGAGCGCAACCTGCTCGAGCGCAGCCTGATCGACCTCGCCGGCCCGTCGCTCGACGCGCTCGCCGAGTACACCGGCGAAACGATCAACCTCGCGGTGCCGACGCGGCTCGGCGTCGAGCACATCGCGCAGGTCGACAGCCGTCATTTTCTCGGCACCGGCCAGTGGCTCGGCCGGCAGGTCGCCTTCCATCCCAGCGCCAACGGCAAGGTGTTTCTCGCCTTCGGCCGCGCCACGCTCCCGGCCGCCGACGATGCGTCGGTGGCCCGCGCTCACCGAGCCGAGCTCGAAACGGTCCGCCGCGAGGAGTTCGCGGCCGCCGTCGACGAGCTCGAGCGCGGCCTGGCGGCGATCGCCGCCCCCGTCCGGGGCATCCGCGGCGACGTCGTGGCCGCGCTGAGCATCTCCGGCCCGACGATGCGGATGACACCCGAGCGGATCGCCGAGCTCAAACCGATCCTCGTCGAGGAGGCACGCACGCTCAGCCACCGCCTCGGCAATCCCGAGCACCCCGAGCAAGGAGCCAACGCCGCATGACCCACGAGGAGATCCTCCAGCTGCTCTACGAGGAGACGCTGGTCGGCAATGCCCCCGCCGTCAAGGACGGCGTCAACGACGGGCTGCAGGACGGGCTCGAGCCTGAGCGCATGCTCTACGACGCGCTGATCCCCTCGCTGGAGGAGGTCGGGGCACGCTTTGAGCGGGGCGATTACTTCGTCCCCGAGATGCTGATCGCTGCCCGGGCGATGCAGGGGGCGCTGGATATCCTGCGCCCGCTGCTGGCCGAGACCGGCACCCGGACCGTCGGTACGTTCCTGATGGGCACCGTCAAGGGCGACGTCCACGACATCGGCAAGAACCTCTGCAACATCATGCTCGAGGGCGCCGGCTTCACGGTCATCGACCTCGGGGTCAATGTCCCGCCGGAGAAGTTCGTGCAGCAGATCGGCGAGCACAACCCCGACGTCGTCGGCTTCTCGGCCTTTCTGACCACCACGATGCCGATGTTCAAGGCCAACATCAACGCACTGGAGAAGGCCGGAATCCGTGATGACGTGATCGTGATGGTCGGCGGGGCTCCGGTCACCCAGGAGTACGCGGATGCAGTCGGTGCCGACGGGTATTCGGCCGACGCGTCCTCGGCGGTCAAGAAGGCCAAGGAACTGATTCAGCTGCGGCGGGACCGGGTTCCGGCATGACTGCGCGCGTTGCGACGACGGCCTCAGGCCTCGTGGCGCGCGCCGAGCACGCGATCAAGGGCCCCGTCTGGGGCTGTCAGATGTGCGGGCAGTGCGTGCTGCACTCGACCGGACTGACCTGCCCGATGACCTGTCCCAAGCAGCTGCGCAACGGGCCCTGCGGCGGAGTGCGCCCCGACGGCCACTGCGAGGTCACACCGGAGATGCGCTGCGTCTGGGTCAAGGCCTACGAACGGTCCGAGCGCCTGCCGCTGTGGCGCAACCACTTCGATGACGTGCGCCCGCCGGTCGACCAGCGCCTTCAGGGCGACTCGGCGTGGTTGAACCTGATCAGCGGCCGTGATCGCCGGACGCCCGAGGGGTGGGATGTCCGCGCTTGAGGACAAGCTGGACCGCGGGGAGTTCGTCGTCACCGCCGAGATGCCGGTGATCGACGGGGGCGGCGAGGCCGACGTCCGGCGCCACCTGGCGCCGATGCGTCCGTTCGTGGACGCCTACAACGCCACCGACAACCCGTCCGCACACGCCCACTGCTCGCCGCTGGCGGTGGCCATCGGCCTGCGCCACGCCGGCGTGGAGCCGATCATGCAGCTCGTGTGCCGCGATCGCAACCGCCTCGCGCTGGAGGCCGAGTTAGCGGGGGCGGCGATGCACCGGATTCAGAACATCTGCTGCCTGACCGGGGACGACGTCACCGCTGGGGACGAGCCCGAGACAAAGCGCGTGTTCGATCTCGACGGCGTCCAGCTGATCGCCCTGACGCGCGTGCTCGCCGCCGGCCATTACCTGTCGGGCCGGCCGCTGACCCCGGCCCCGCACTTCGTCACCGGGGCAGTCGAGAACCCCAGCGCGCCGCCGCTGGAGTACCGGATTCGCCGCGCCGCCAAGAAGGCGCTCGCCGGGGCCCGCTTCCTGCAGCTCCAGCTCTGCTATCGGCCCGAGCTGCTGGAGCGCTTCATCGCCGCGGCCTGCGACACCGGTCTCAGCGAGCGGCTCGCGCTGATCCCCTCGATCTGCATCCTGCGCTCGGTCGGGGGCATGCGCTTCGTCGCCTCCAGCGTGCCGGGCATCGACGTGCCCCCGGCAACCCTGCGGCGTGTGGAGACCGCGGCCGACCCCGAGGCCGAGTGCTTTGAGATTGCCTACGAGCTGGCCCGCCACGCGATGGACCAGCCGGGTGTGGCCGGTGTGCACTTCATCTCCTTCCGCCGCGACGCGGGTATCGCCGCGCTCTGTCGGCGGCTCGGTATTCAGCCCCGAACCGAAAGTGAGCAGCATGGACACAGTCCTTCGGTCGCGCTCGGGTAGCGTGACCATCGGCGCCGAGCAGCCCTTCTGCATCATCGGCGAGCGCATCAACCCGACCGGGCGCAAGGTCTTCGCGCAGGAGCTGCGGGCCGGCAATATCGACACCGTCACCGCCGACGCACTGACCCAGGTGCAGGCCGGCGCTGACATGCTGGACATCAACGCTGGAATCCCCCTGGTCGACGAACCCGAGCTGCTCAAGAGCATGCTGCGTGCCGCGCAGGCAGCGGTCGACGCGCCGATCTGTATCGACTCCTCGGTGATCGAAGCGCTGCAGGCCGGGCTGTCGGTCTACGAGGGCCGTGCCCTGGTCAACTCGGTCACCGCCGAGGATGAGCGCCTGGACGAGATCCTCCCGCTCGTCGCCCGCCACGGCGCGGCGGTGATCGGGCTGGCCAACGACGAGACGGGCATCCCCGAAACGCCGGCCAAGCGGCTGGAGTGCGCGCGCAAGATCGTCAGCGCCGCCCACGACCACGGAATCGCCACCGAGGACGTGATCATCGACCCCCTGGCGATGACCGTCGGTGCCGCCACCGACGCGGTCACCACGACCCTGGCCACGATCTCGCTGATCCGCGACGAGCTCGGCGTCAACATGTGCCTGGGCGCCTCCAACGTCTCCTTCGGCCTGCCCCAACGCCACGTCCTCAACGCGGGCTTCCTGCCGATGGCGATGGCCGCCGGGTTGACCAGCGCGATCATGTCCACCGCCGAGGTGTGCGTGCAGGCGGTCCGGGCCGCGGACCTGCTGCTCGGCCACGACGCGTGGGGCACGAGCTGGATCGCGGCGCACCGCAGGCGCCAGGCCGAGGCGGCTCACGCTCATCAGGGAGCCCCGGCCGCGTGAGCACCCCGGCCCCCCGCCAGCGCGATCTGGATCGCGACGAGGACCTCGCTCCCGAGGACGGGGCGACACGGATCCGCCTGCGCTTTTTGCCCGACGGGGGCGAGGTGCGGGTCCCCAGCGGCACGCCGGTGTTCGACGCCGCGAGCTGGAACGGGATCGCGATCGACTCCACCTGCGGCGGCCACGGCACCTGCAAGAAGTGCAAGGTCCGGGTCGTCTCCGGCGAGATGCCGATCTCGGCCGTCGACCCGCGGGCGTTCACCGGCGGCGAGCTGCGCGAAGGTTGGCGCCTGGCGTGTCGCGCGCATGCCCGAGAGGATCTGGTCATCGAGGTGCCGCCGCTGCAGACGCGGCCCAAGGCGGCGCTGGCCGGCGTCGGGCGCCACGTGATCCTGCGCCCCTCGGTGCAGAAGCGCCATCTCGTGCTCGAAGAGCCCACGCTCGAGGATCAGCGGCCCGATCTGCAACGGGTGCAGGACGCACTGGAGGATCTCGAGCCGTACGCGTCGCTGGGCATGCTGCGCACGCTGGGGACGAGCCTGCGCCGATCGCACTTCGACGTCACCGCCGTGGTCTGCGATCAGGAGCTGATCGAGCTCGAGCCCGGGGACACCACCGCCCGCCGCTTTGCCATCGCCTATGACCTCGGCACGACCACGGTGGTGGCGACGCTGCTCGACCTCGAGACCGGACAGCCCGCGGCGGTGCGCTCGATGCTCAACCGCCAGCAGCCGTTCGGCGCCGACGTGATCACGCGGATTTCGGCCACGATGATGGACGCGGCCGCCCTGGGCCAGCTACGCGACCGCGCCCACGAGACGATGGCCGAGCTCACCGACGAGGTGCTGACCGAGGCCGAGGTGCCGCCGGGCGAGGTGTACGAGATCACCGTCTGCGGCAATGTGACGATGATGCAGCTCGCGCTCGGGATCGATCCCGAGCCGCTCTCGATGGCTCCGTTCGTCGTCACCACCCACCGCTTCCCCCCCACGCTGGCCGCTGACTTCGGGGTCGCCGTCCACCCGCGGGCCCCTGCCTACGTGTTCCCCTCGCTCGGCGCCTACGTCGGCGGCGACATCGTCGCCGGGATGCTCGCCACCGGTCTGACCCGCGACCGCCGGCTGCGGCTGTTCATCGACGTCGGCACCAACTCCGAGATCGCGCTGGGCTCCGTCGAGCGCGTGGTGGCGACCGCCGCGCCGGCCGGGCCGGCGTTCGAGGCGGCCTCGATCCGCTGCGGAATGCGGGCCGCCGACGGTGCGATCGAGGGCGTGCGGATCCGCGATGACGCGCTCACGCTGGAGGTGATCGGGGACACCGACCCGGTCGGCATGTGCGGGTCGGGCCTCGTGGACGCGGTCGCCGAGCTGGTCAGCTGCGGGCTGCTCGATCACTCCGGGCGCTTCGTGCCCGACGAGAGCGCCGCCGAGATCTGGCCGGCGCTGGCCCAGCGCCTGACCAAGATCGGGCAGGAGCGGGTGTTCGTCCTGCACTGGCGCGGCGCCGATCCCGCCGACTCGGTATTCCTCTCCCAGCGCGACGTGCGTGAGCTGCAGTTCGCCAAGGCCTCGATCGCCACCGGCTGGGAGATCCTGCTCGCCGAGCTCGGCGTCGAGGCCTCTGAGATCACCCAGGTGCTGCTCGCGGGGTCCTTCGGGGCCTACCTGACGCCGCTGTCCGCGGTCCGCATCGGGCTCGTCCCCAAGCTGGCGCTGCCGCGGATCGTCTCGGCGGGCAACGTCGCCGGCGAGGGCGCCAAGATCGCCGCCCTGTCACTGCGCGAGCGCGCCGAGGCCGACTCCATCCTGCGCGAGGTCGAATACGTCGAGCTCTCCGGCCGCCAGGATTTCAATGACCGCTTCATCGACCAGCTCGCGTTCCCGGGAGCCTGATGAGTCGGGCGATCGTCGCCTGCGGTGCGCTGGCCTTCGACGTGCGCGCGATCTGCCGCCGGCGGGGCTGGGACGTGAGGGTGCTGCCCGTCGATGCCCTGCTGCACAACCGGCCCGAGCAGATCGCTCCGGCGTTGGCCGCCCTGCGCGAGCGCCACGACGTCGTTGCGATCGCGTACGCCGACTGCGGAAGCGGCGGTGCGATCGACGCGCTGGGCCTGCCCCGGCTGGCCGGCTCGCACTGCTATGACGTGCTCGCCGGAGACGAGGAGCTGCAGCGCGCGCTGGACGAGGAGCCCGGGACCTACTTCCTCACCGACTTCCTGGCCCGGACGTTTGAGCACACCGTCGTGCGTGAGCTCGGCCTGGACCGCTGGCCGGAGCTGCGCGACGAGTACTTCCGCCACTACACACGGATCATGTGGCTGGCCCAACGCCCCACGCCGGTCACGCGCGGGTGCGCGCGGCGCGCGGCGGACCGGCTGAAGCTCCCGCTCGTCGAGCGCCACGTCGGCAACGTCGGCCTGGAGCGCTCACTCGAGGCG
>JALYTU010000050.1 GCA_030854125.1 Actinomycetota bacterium
GCGTCGAACAGCGCCTGGACGCGCTGCGCAAACTCCGGCTCGACTGCTTCGACATCGTGCCATGCCGTCATAGCGCCATGACCGGACTCTCGAACTGATCCGATCCCCCGCCCCGACGACGATGCCGTCGGGCTTTCGTGGCCCGGGGCAGCCGCACCGTCGTGGCTCACCAGGGAGCCGGCTCGTAGTCTTTGAGAAAGCAGCCGTACAGGTCCTCGCCCGCCTCGCCGCGCACGATCGGGTCATACACCCGGGCGGCCCCGTCGACGAGATCAAGCGGGGCATGGAAGCCGGCGTCGGCCAGACGCAGCTTGGTCGGCAGCGGCCGCTCGTCGGTGATCCAGCCGGTGTCGACGCTGGTCATCAAGATGCCGTCAGTGCGCAGCTCCTGTGCGCTCGTCCGCGTCAGCATGTTGAGTGCCGCCTTGGCCATGTTGGTGTGCGGATGGCCGGCACCCTTGTAGCCGCGGCCGAATTGGCCTTCCATCGCCGAGACGTTGACGACGTAGGTGCGTCGCGCGGGCGACGCCGCGAGTGCGCCGCGCAGCCGGCCGATCAGGATGAACGGCGCGGTGACGTTGCAGAGCTGCACCTCGAGCAGTTCGATCGGATCCACCTCCTCGACACGTTGCGTCCAGCTGTTGATCCGGTCAGGGTCAGGAATCAGGCCGCCGGCATCGATCGCGCTCCCCGCCGCCACCCGCGACGGTGAGGCCGAGCGGGCGGCGAGCGACAGTTCGGTGAGGATCTGCGGCGTCGGCGCCCAGTGGGAAGCCGGATGTCCCGCGTCTCGGCTCCCCGCGATCGCGCCGGTGGGCCCGGCGGTCCCGATCGTGACCAGCTCGGGCAGGGGACCCGAGGCCAGCATCGCCGCCTCAGCCTCGGCGAGCAGCGCGTAGGACGCCGGTGAGCGCCGGACGGTCTGGGCGGCGTTGTTGATCAGGATGTCGAGCGGCCCCTCGGTCAGCACCGAGTCGGCCAGCGCGGTCACCTGGGCGGGATCGCGCAGGTCCACCCCGACCACCCGCAGACGATGCAACCACTCGCTGCTGTCCTCCATCGCCGCGAAACGCCGTGCTGCGTCACGCGGAAACCGGGTCGTGATCGTCGTCTCGGCGCCGTCGCGCAGCAATCGCAGCGCGATGTACATGCCGATCTTGGCGCGACCTCCGGTGAGCAGTGCCCGGCGGCCGGTCAGGTTGGTTCGCGCCTCGCGGCGCGCCCGGTTGCGTGCCGCGCAGCCTGGGCAGAGCTGGTGGTAGAAAGCGTCCACCCGGCGGTAGCGGGTCTTGCACACGTAGCAGCCGCGCGCGCGCAGCAGCTCGCCGGCGTGAGCCCCGTTCGCGACGGACACGAGCGGCAGTCCCCGGGTCTCATCGTCGAGCCGGCCCGGGGCGCCGGTCGCGGTCGCCGCCGTGACCGCCTCGTCGTTGGCGAGGATCGCAGCCCGCCGCTCGGCCCGCCGACGCTCCTTGACCGTCTTGAACACGCTGGCGGTGGCCCGCCGGACGGCGACCGCATCGGAATGCTCGATCGGCAGTTCGTCCAACCGCGCGAGCACCCTCAGATACGCAGCCAGATCGTCCGGATCGATGCCGCCGTCGGCGTTGCCTGACATCGGCCGAATTCTAAGAGCGGTTCGTGTCTGATCACCAAGGGGCCTAACCGTGCGACGCTGTCGGCATGGTCTTCCGTTCCCTGGGCGACATCGAGTCCATGATTAGATCAAGCTGGTCAGAGGCCAGCTGCGATCCGGTGGACCTTCCATGGTCGCCCGAGAATCCGGCGCGCGGCCAGTGCGCGGTGACCGCGCTCGTCGTCCAGGACCTGCTCGGGGGCGAGATCCTCATCGCGGAGGTGCACCACACTGACGGCACCCGTCAGGGCGTCCACTACTGGAACCGGATCTCCGACGGCGTCGAGGTGGATCTGACCCGCGAGCAGTTCACCGCCTCTGAGGTGATCCTCACCCCGACCCTGGTGATTCGGCCCGCGGATCTGAGCGGGGCACGGCTCGCCGGGCAGTACGGAACGCTCGCTGACCGGGTCCGCAGCGTGTGGCCGGCCCCTGGCCGTTAACCGGAGGTGAGTTCGACGGTCACCCTCCTGCGGACACCGCTGCGCTGCAGCCTGTCGCCGGGCGACGTTCTCGCTCTCCTGAGCGACGAGCCGCTGCCGTTCGCGCTGGCGGGCCGCTGGGCCGGCGGTGGGGCCATCGTCGGCTCGGCCCCGATCGTCGTTGCCGATGACGGGGATGACCCCTTCGCGGTGCTCGACCAACTTCCCGCCCTGGCGACCGACACGGTCAATCACGCGGGTGCCGTCGGCGGCGGGTGGTTCGGCTGGCTGGGGTACCGCCTCGCGGCGCGGGTGGAGAGCATCCCACCGAGCCCACCGCGCCCGGTGCTCATGCCCGAGTTTCATCTTGCCTACTACGACAACGTCCTACGCCGGGACGCCACCGGGCGCTGGTGGTTCGAGGCACTGGCCAGCGAAGCGCGGGCGGCGAACCTCGAGCGCCGTCGACGCCGCCTCGGCGACCTTCTGTCCAGCGCGCCCGCACCCCGCGGCCCGGCACACCACTGGGAGCTCGCCGAGCCGGACGTGACCCCGTTGACCCTCAGCGCCGACGCCGCCGCGGCTCATCTCGCCGCGATCGTCGCCTGCCGCGAGCGCATCGCCGCCGGCGAGATCTTCCAGGCCAACCTCTGCGTGCGCCTGCAGGCCGCGGCGAGCACGTCCCCGGCAGCGCTGTTCCGGCGCGGGATCCGCAACGGACCTCCCCCGTTCGCGGCCACCTTCACGACCCCTCGCGGATCGATCGTCAGCTTCTCCCCCGAGCTCTTCCTGCGCCGCCGGGCTGGCCACGTGATGACCGCCCCGATCAAGGGAACCGCACCCCGCGGCGCGGACGAGCTCGCCGACCAGGCGGCACGGGCGCGCCTGCTGCGATCGGCCAAGGATGCCGCCGAGCACGTGATGATCGTGGACCTGATGCGCAACGACCTCGGCCGCGTCAGCGCCTACGGCTCTGTCCGGGCGGCGCCCCACCCGACGGTGGAGGCCCATCCCGGCCTCTGGCATCTGGTCACGACGGTCGCGGGCGACCTGCGGCCGCAGACGAGCAACGCCGATCTCCTGCGGGCCACCTTCCCGGCCGGCTCGGTCACCGGAGCCCCGAAGGTGCAGGCGCTGACCGTGATCGCCGAGCTCGAGCGGACCGGCCGCGAGGTCTACACCGGCGCGATCGGATACGTCAGCGCGCTGGCGGGCCTGGAGCTGAGCGTCGCGATCCGGACGCTGGAGCTGTCGGGGGACGCCATGTGGTTGGGCGCCGGCGGTGGCATCGTCGCGGACTCAGATCCGGCCCGCGAGCTCGAGGAGGCCCTGGTCAAGGGGCGATCGGTGGCCACGGCGATCGGGACCTCGGTGGTCACCGAGCGATGATCCGGCCCGACGCATCGCACGGAGTCTTCGAGACGCTGCTGGTCCGTGACGGATACGTGCAGGCGCTGGACGCGCACCTGGATCGCCTGGCCGCGTCCGTCTCCGAGCTCTATGCCGCGTCGCTGCCAGCGGACGCGCGAAGCGAGATCCTCGACCACGTGAGAAACCTGTCCGGTGAACACCGGCTGCGCGTCGATGCGGTCGCCCACGCCGGAGACGCCCACACCGCCGTGACCACCGTGCCGCTCACCGCCCCGCGGGCCAGCGCCACGCTCGGCACCCCGGCCACCATCAGCGGCGGCCTGGGTCCGCACAAGTGGAGCGATCGCCGCTACCTGGACGCGCTCGCCGAGCGGGAGGGCCCAGGCCGCGTGGTGCTGATCGCCGACGATGACGGCCAAGTCCTGGAGGCCGCTTGGGCCAACGTCTGGCTGCTGGAGGGCCACGGCCTGCGCACCCCGCCCGCCGACGGTCGCATCCTGCCCGGTGTCGCCCGCTCCCGGCTGCTCTCACTGGCGCCGTCGCTCGGGCTGCAGGCCGACGAGATGCCGATCCCGCTGACCGACGTGCAGCGGGCCTCAACGGTCTTTCTCACCTCGTCACTGCGTGTCGTGGCCCTGACGCAACCGCGTGTCCCATCGGCCCCGGTCGAGCCGAGGATCGCCGAGATCGCCGAGGCACTCGACGCCGGTGATTGGACATAGCCGGCCCGGCCGTGACGCCCACCGGCGACCGCGCCCGCTTTGTCAGCCATCATGTGCGCGATGCCGTCGTCCGTCGCCGAGGTCGTCAACCCGATCGCTCCCGAGGAGATCGCGGATTGGGCGCGATCGATGGCCAGCACGTTCCTTGATGACCCCGCCGGCCCTGACTCGGCTCGCCGCCTTAGATTGCTGGAGCGCGCCTGGGAGCCCGAACGGGCCTGGGGTGCTCGGGCGGCCGGCCGATGGGTGGCGACGCTGCGCACCGAGACGCGGATGCTGTCGGTGCCGGGCGCGGGAACCACGACAGCCGACGTCCGGGCCGACGCCCTGACCAACGTCGCCGTAGCTGCGAGCCACCGCCGGCAGGGTCTGATGCGGCAGATGTTGACCGGGTCACTGCGCGCGGCGCGCGAGCGCGGCGACGCGCTGAGCATCCTGCTCGCCGCGGAATGGTCGATCTATGGGCGGTTCGGCTATGCCCCGGCTACCCTCTCGGCCGACTACGTGCTGCGGCGGTCCCGGCGCGGATCGGCCTGCGACGGAGACCCCTCGCGGGTGCGGATAGCCGACCCGGCCGAGTTCGGCCGTATCGCCCCGGATGTGTTCGCCGTTGCGCGCCGCCAGCGGGCCGGGCAGCTTGACCGCGACGGCAGCTGGTGGGATCGGGTGCTCGGGCTCGGTGGCTTTGACCGGTCCCCGTCGGTGCCGGCCAACCTCTGCGTGCACGAGGGGGACGCCGGGCCCGACGGGATCCTCGGCTGGAAATCGGCCGGCGACTTCGGTCTCATACCGCCGTTCGGCAGCGTGGACGTGTCGTGGCTGGCGGCCGCCACGGATCAGGCCTACCGCAACCTCTGGTCCTACCTCACGGGCATTGACATCGTCGACGAGATCCGGCTCTCCGGTCGTCCCGTGGACGAACGGGTCCGCTGGCTGCTGCCCGACGCGCGCACCCTGGTCCTGACCGAGCAGGTCGACTTCCTCTGGATGCGCCTGCTCGATGTCCCGGCCGCGCTCACCGCCCGCCGCTACGCCGTGCCCGGCGAGGTCGTGCTGCAGGTGATCGACGAGGGCCCCGATGGCTTCACGAATGGGCGCTACCGCCTGGCCACCGAAGGCGACGAGGTCACCTGCGAGCGCACGGACCGCGCGGCCGACGTGTTGCTCGACCAGCGGGCGCTGGCCTCAATCTACCTCGGTGGCTTTCGGCTCGAGCCACTGACGCTCGGCGGCGCGGCGCGCGAGGAAAGCCCCGGGGCGCTTCAGCGGATGAGCGTGATGTTCTCCACTCCGCTGGCCCCCTGGGACGCGACGTGGTTCTGACCGGCGATCGGAGCCCGTTGGTAAGCATGATTGGTCGCACCGCCGTTCCGCAGCAGGCCCGCACATATGGAGAAGACGCCGGCCAGGCGCACGGCTACTGTGGCCGGCGGGAGGTCGTGCATCAGCGCCGATGAGTTTGTGCAGCAGTTTCGATCTGTGTCGGCGTGGGGACCGACCAGCACCCGATCTGGTGAACGTGATCTGCGAGGAGGTGTGGGCGTGAGCTTTGAGGCATCAACCGATACTCGGACCGAAGGCGACCGGCGCGCCGGTCCGCGCGCTGAGAGCCTGGCGCCCGCGATCGTCGCCCGCGGACTGCGTCGGACCTTCAAGGGCGACATCGAGGCGGTGCGCGACATCGATCTCGAAGTCGCCCAGGGCGAGGTGTTCGGCTTTCTCGGCCCCAACGGCGCCGGCAAGACGACGACCGTGCGGATGCTCTGTACGCTGCTGCCACTGACGGCCGGCACCGCGACCGTCGCCGGCTTGGATGTCACCACCGATGCGGCCGCCGTACGACGGCGGATCGGGGTGGCGCTGCAGGAGATCGGCCTGGATCCGGTGCAGACCGGACGCGAGCTGCTCGAGCTCCAGTGCGGCCCGTACGGCATCCGCGGGCCGCGAGCCAAGGCGCGGACCGAGCAGCTCCTCGACCTCGTCGGCCTCACCGACGCCGCCCAGCGTCGCACTAAGACCTACTCGGGGGGCATGAAGCGTCGCCTGGACCTGGCCAGCGCGCTGGTGCACGAACCTGAGGTGCTGTTCCTGGATGAGCCGACCACGGGTCTGGATCCGGCCTCGCGGATGACGATCTGGAACGAGGTCCGCCGGATCAACGGCGCCGGCGCGACGATCTTCCTCACCACGCAATACATGGAGGAGGCCGATCAGCTCTGTGACCGCCTGGCGATCATCGATGGCGGTGAGATCGTCGCATCGGGCACCCCGGAGGAGCTCAAGGCCGCGATGGGCCACGACGTCGTCTCCGTCTCCCTCGCCGCTGCGGACATCGGCGCGCTCGAGGCCGCTCTCGCCGGCCTGCCCGGCCTTGAGCGGACGGTGGCGGCCCCCGACGCGCTCGCCGTGTACGTCGAGAACGGAGCCAGCCAGATCGCCGAGATCGTGCGACGGATCGACCACGCGGGGATCATCGTGGGCGCGATCTCGATCTCGCGCCCGTCCCTTGATGACGTCTTCCTCCAGGCCACCGGTCGCCGCCTCGAGGGCCAGGACCAAACCGCCAGTGTCGAGCCCGGAGCCCCCGCATGAACGAGATCGCCCTGCTCGGCCGGCGCGCTGTGCGCGAAGTCGGTCGCCTCCCCGAGGCCACGATTCCCACCCTGTTCATCCCCCTGTTCTTCCTGGTCGTCAACATCGGCCAGGTCTCCAAGACCTTCCCGAGCAGCACACCGTTTCTCAAGGGACAGGGCTACGTCGCCTTCCAGCTGCCGGTGTCGCTGATCTTCGCCGTCGCCACCGCGACCAGCGGACTGGCGATGGTGACCGAGATCGACCTGGGCTACTTCGACAAGCTGCTCGTCGCGCCGATCCGCCGCTCGTCGATCATCTTCGGGCGCCTGACCGCCGACTTCGTGCGCTGTCTGGCCACCACCGCGCTCGTCCTGGTGGTCGGAATCGCGCTCGGCGCGCACATCCGCAGCGGGGTCCTGGGCGCGATCCTGATCGTCGTGCTCTCCGCTCTGTTCGGTGTCGCCTACGCCGGATTCGGGATCCTGGTCGCGTTGCGCACGCGCAACGTGCAGGCCACCCAGTCAAGCTTCCTGCTGTTCTTCCCGCTGCTGTTCCTGACGCCGAACTTCGTCCCCTTCGATCGCCTCTCGTCGCTGATGGAGACGCTGGCCCGGATCAACCCGGTCAGCTACGTGATCGTGGGCCTGCGCTCGCTGATCATCGACGGCTGGAACGCGGGCGACATCGCCGCCTGCATCGCCGTGATCATCGGGCTCGGGGTGATCCTGACCGGCCTGTCGTTGCGGGTGATCGCCACCTACGATCGCTGAGCCGGGGGCGCCCCTCAGGGTCGGTGGCAGACCACCTGGAAGATCGAGGTGAAGCCGGTGTCAAAGCCGCGACGGGCCGCACGCAGGTACAGCCGCCAGATCCGCATCCGCTCGGCCCCGATCAACTCCAGCGCGCGCTCCTCGTTGTCCTCGATGTTGCGCGTCCACTCCTGCAGCGTCCGGGCGTAGTCCGACCGAAAGCCCTCCACGTGAGTGGGCTCAAGACCGGCGCGCTCGACCGCCGCGAGGATCCGGGAGATGTGCAGCGGCGCGGCGTCGGGGAACACGAAGCGCTCGGAGAACGGTCCGGCCTCGGGGTCGCCGACCCGCAGCCGAGCGATTCCGTGGTTAAGCAGCCGTCCCCCGGGACGCAGGACCGAGGCCAGCAAAGCGGTGTAGGCGTCGACATTGGCGCTGCCAACGTGCTCGACCATTCCGATCGAGGAGATCGCGTCGTACTGCTCGCCCGCGAGATCGCGGTAGTCGGCCAGCCGGATCTCCACCCGATCGGAGAGACCGGCCGCGGACACGCGGCCCCGGGCCAGCTCGGCCTGCTCGCGCGACAGGGTGATCCCCGTGACCCGCACGCCATGCTCGCGCGCGGCGTGCAGCGCAAAGCTGCCCCACCCGCAGCCGACGTCGAGCACGTGCTCGTCGGGCTGCAGGCCGAGCTTGGTGCAGACGAGCTCGAGCTTGGTCCGCTGCGCCGCTTCGAGCGTCTGCGCGCCGCGGGAGAAGATCGCGCACGAGTAGGTCATCGACTCGCCGAGGAACAGGCGGAAGAACTCGTTGGAGACGTCGTAGTGGTAGGCGACTGCGCGCTGGTCTCGCTCGCGGCTGTGGCGCCGGCCCCGCGGTCGCAGCTCGGCCCGCGGGGGGCGCGGGATCGAACCCAGCGCGCCGGCCCGGACGGCCGCCGCGGCGAGCCGCAGCTTGCCGCGGGTGTCCAGCGGCGGCACCTGATAACCGTCGAGCAGGTCCAGCGCCGCGTCCATGTCATCAACCTCGATCTCGCCACTGACGTACGCCCGGCCGAGCCCGAGCTGCCCGGGGGCGCGCAGCACGTGACCGAACGCCGTCGGGGAGCGCACGCGGAACGTCGGGCCGCCGTGGCCATTGGTCGGCTCCAGCGCGCTTCCATCCCATAGGGCGATCGTGAACGGACGCTCGGGGAGGGCCTCCGCGAGCGCCTCGCGGAGGGGGGTGGTGGCCTGCGAGCCCATGGCTACGCTGGGCTCGCGAGCTTGGTGGCGCGCTGTTCGGGGCTGGCCCAGACGACATCCCAGGCCAACCCGAGGCGTTCGAGGCTTCGGATCACCAGGGCGGAGGGGTCGATCTGCCAGCGCTCCATCCCGTGCCCGGCGGCGGTTGGAAATGCGTGGTGATTGTTGTGCCAGGCCTCGCCGAGTGAGAGCGGGGCCAGCCAAGCGAGGTTGCGCGACTCGTCGCTGGTCGCGAAACGGCGGCGGCCGAAGAAATGGCACAGCGAGTTGATGCTGTAGGTGACGTGATGCAGGATCAGCATCCGGACCGCCCCGCCCCACAGCAGCCCGGTCAAGCCGTCGCGCAGGCGGCCGCCGAACAGCACGCCGAGGCCAAAGGCCATCGCCAGCCCACCGATTGCCCACAGCAGGAAGGTCCGGTGCACCCAGCTGACCACCGGGTCCTTGAGCAGGTCCGGGGCGTAGCGCGTGCGGCGTCCGCGATGGGTGTGGATGAACAGCCAGCCCACGTGGGCGTGCAGCAGGCCGCGTACCGCGCCGCCCCAGCCCGAGCCGTGCCCGACGTGCGGGCTGTGCGGGTCACCCTCCTGGTCAGAGAACGCGTGGTGCTTGCGGTGGTCGGCCACCCAGGAGATGACCGGGCCTTCGATCGCCGCCGAGCCGAGGATCGCCAGCAGCCCGCGGACGGCCGGTGTCGTGCGAAACGCCCGGTGGGTGAAGAGCCGATGGAAGCCGACCGTCACGCCGATCCCGGTCAACGCGTACATGACCATGAAGACGAAGATGTCGTTCCAGCCCAGGAAGCTGTCCCACAGCTGCCACACCACGAAGGCGAGGCTGATGACGGGCAGGGCGGTGACGATCCCGGTGATGATCCGGTCGCGGCGTTCGCTCTGATTGGGCTCGACGTCGTCCGCGGTGGTGATGGCTGACATACCGGTCCTATTCAACCAGACGCCGCTTAAAACGCTTCGTGAAGGGGCGGGGGCGGGAGTCCTGGCGCCAGCGCGCCGCCGGTCGCAATGGCCGCTCACAGCCCAGCGCGGCCGACTCAGAGCAGACGGATGTTGATCGGGGTCCCGTTAGCGCGAGCGCTGCCGGGACGCAC
The DNA here is from genome assembly GCA_030854125.1 of Actinomycetota bacterium. Taxonomy (GTDB): domain Bacteria; phylum Actinomycetota; class Thermoleophilia; order Solirubrobacterales; family Solirubrobacteraceae; genus Palsa-465. Next base: position 9,827 of record JALYTU010000050.1, read on the forward strand.
TGACTGCCCGAACACGCGCAGCAGATGATGGGGGGCCCAGCGTCGCGGACGAGTCACCGTGCCGACCCGGCAGTGGGCGCGTCGCAGGGCGCTGCGGGTCCGGACGAGGCTGAGATGCTTCAGACTCGGCGCAAGGCAGCGCACGGCGCTCGCGCGCGGTTGGCCGACGCCACCGGTCACAGCGCTGATCGCATACCGCGACAGCGCCTGGTCCTCGACCGAAGTCGCCCCGGGGATCGCGGC
>JALYTU010000554.1 GCA_030854125.1 Actinomycetota bacterium
GGGATCTCGGTGCCATAGGTGATTGCTTTGTATGAGGACTTGTCGGCGCTGAAGCGCACGTCGCGGTGCTGACGAAACATCTTCACCTGGCCGCCGAAGGTGTTTGCCAGCTCGTCGAGCATCGCCCCCAGCGCCCCTCGAACGTGGGTCTTGAATCGCTCGCGGGTGGTGGTGAAGTACGACTTCGAGTCGTCGCGCTCGAGGCGGGCGAACCACTCGAACGCCTCGCGATCGAAACCCCCGAAGCTGGTCTTCGTGGAGACGGGTCGACTGCCAGGGTTGGCGGCTGGAGTCATCGGATCGCTCCGTCCTTGCTCGGGATGCCCGCCAGTCGCGCTTGGAGAAGCTTGCGGTCGGGCTGGGTGGGTGCCAGGCTGAGCGAGAGTCGGAGTTCCGCGGCGGCGTCAGGCTCGCGTCCGAGCCGGCTGAGCGCATCAGCGCGCGCGGCGTGCCAGAGGTGCGAACATGCGAGCCCCTCGATCGCGTCGAGCGCTTTCAGCCCCGCCGCCGGGCCGTCGCGCTCGGTGACCGCTACCGCCCGGTTGAGCGCGACGACGGGATTGGCCGCGAGGGTCAGCAGTAGGTCGTAGAGCGCCACGATCCGGTTCCAGTCGGTGTCCTGCCAGCTCGGGGTGGTGCAGTGACATGCGGCGAGATGAGCCTGCAACTGGTAGCTCGCCGCCACGCCACCGCTCACGCGCACCGCCCGATCTAGCAACGAGCACCCTTCGGCGATCGCCGTGTGGTCCCACAGCGAGCGGTCCTGGTCGGCGAGCAGGACCGGCTCTGCGCCGTTCCCGGTGCGCGCGGAGCGGCGTGCGGACGTCAGCAATAGAAGCGCCAGCAGCGACAGGACCTCGGGTTCGTCGGGCATCAGCTCGGCCAGCAGCCGCGCCAGGCGCACTGCCTCGAGCTCGAGGTCGACGCGCACGACCTCCTCGCCGCTGCTCGGCGCGTGGGCCTCGGTCGCGATCAAGTGAACGAACGCCAGCACACCCGGCAGACGATCGGGCAACTCAGCGTCAGACGGGACCCGGTACGGGATCCGGGCCTGCGCGATCTTCTGCCGCGCGCGCACCAGCCGCTTGGCCATTGTCGCCTCCGGCACCAGGAACGCGCGTGCGATCTCAGAAACCTCAAGGCCGCCGAGGGTGCGCAGCGCGAGCGCGACCCGCGCCGGCATCGCGATCGCCGGATGGCAGCAGGTGAACACTAGCCGCAACAGGTCATCGCCCACCACGCTCTCTGGCTCGAGCATCTCAATCGTCTCCAGCGCCGGGTCGGGCGCGGTCCTCGGTAGCTCCCAGCCGGATGTCGTCTCTTTCGCCGGGCGCGCGGCCTCGCGGCGCAACGCGTCATAAGCCTTGTTGCGAGCTGTGACGGTCAGCCACGCGCGCGGGTCCTCCGGCACTCCGGTCCGCGGCCACGCACGTAGCGCCGCGAGCGCGGCGTCCTGCACCGCGTCCTCGGCCAGCTGCAGACTGCCGAGGGTCCGCACGAGGGTCGCCAGCACGCGCGCACCCTCGACGCGAACGGTTTCCGCTAGGCGCTCTTCGACGCTCACGCGCCCGCGGCCCCATCCGAGCGCGTCGCGATTGGGCGCACCTCCACCTTCCCGCGCCACGCCGCGGGGATTTGCGCCGCCCACCGGATCGCCTCGTCCAGATCCGCGGCGTCGAGCACGAAGAACCCACCCAGAACCTCCTTCGCGTCTGCGTACGGCCCGTCGGTGATCATTACCTCCCCGCCCTTGCCGTCGGCGACGGTGATCGTCGTCGCCGAACCCACCGGGTGCAACGGCTCCCCCGCGACCAACGTTCCCGCCTCCCGCGCCGCCTCCCCGAACTCGCCGTAGCCCGGCAGGAACCGCAGCTCCTCTGGAACATCCCAGTATCGATCCTGCGGGTAGTACAACAACGCCATGTAGTGAGCCACGATGATCCTCTCATTCGCCGGGCGTACCGTCCGCCTGCACTTGTTCAACAGCCGACCTCAGGATGGGCCGAGCGCTCAGTCCGAGGCCGCCCCGCCGGCCTGCGCCATGCGGATCGCATAGGTGTCGAATGCGAGCCGGTCGGTCTGGATCTTGCCTGACCGCACCGTCAGATGCTCACCGCACGTCAGCGTCCCGAACCGCCCTGTACTCACCTCGTACATGATCATCGCCTGCTCCTCATCGCCGAGCACGGCGATGATCTCCAAGCCCGTGACCGCACGAGCGAACCGCTCCAACGCCTCGACGTACCCTCGGACGCCGACCACGTGGTTGACCGGCCCGTCGTAGACGACCTCCTCGGCCAGGTAGCTCTCGGCGGTCGACATGTCGTGACCGGTCCACGCCTCGGTGAACGCGACCGCGATCTCGGTGGGGCTGGGATGCTCGACCATGATGCTCTCCTTGATAGGGGCGGCCCGTTGCCGCCCTTCATCGACAGGACGAACACCGAAGACCGAAAAGGACATTCGATCAAAGACCCGCGCGCGCGCCAGCGGAACGAGGAAGCCTCAGCACCAGCTCGAAAAGAAGCCCGAGGCGCGGAAGGTCGCTCCCGCTCTCGCTTACGGCGAATGCGGAAAACCCCGGGCCTCCGCTACCCGGGTCTCGCTCTGAAACGAACTGGAGAGCGTCACGGGCGGGCGCACGTTGGGGCTCCCAGGCTTGCGAGATCGTTCCACAGCAGGAGCCTTGCCCCCGGCGAGCCGGACTCCCGCCTTCTCGTGCGCGAGCAGCAGTCTGAAGCCAGCGATGACAGTGCTGGTCGTCGTCCCAAGCGCAACAAATTTCGGCCAGCTCGCCACTTCCGCTCCTGACCGTCGCGCCGCTTGCTGAACTCCGGGCGATCGTCGCCCGGGCAAGCGGATCCGGGACTGCTCCTCACGTAGGGCTGAGCGGCAGTCTCCGCGTCGCCGGCGAGCACAGTGCC
>JALYTU010000555.1 GCA_030854125.1 Actinomycetota bacterium
GCCCCCGCCGGGTCAGCAGCGCGGCGGCGAGCGCGGCCACCAGGACGACTCCCACCCCGCTGAGCGCCACCGCGGCGCCGAGATCGGAGAGCGTGCGGCTGATGTCCTCGGTGTCGGCGGCGACCAGCACGGCTCCGCCCGAGGCGGCCCCGCTCACCTTGGCGATCGGGGCGACGAACATCCGCAGCGGCCGGCCCGCGAGGCGGATGTCCTGTACGCCCGCACGACCGTTGCGCAGGGCATCGCGCACGAGCGCGTCCGCGGGCAGCAGCAGCGCGCCGAGGGCCAGCGAGCGGGCGAGGATCCTCCCCCGGGCGTCGATCACCTCGACGGTCAGCTGACGGCCGGAGCTCGGGCTTTCCAGCGCGCCGGCATCGCCGAGCACCGCGGGTGCGGAGATGGCCAGTTGCGCGACGTCCTGAGCGCGCTGGCGCAGCGCGGTGTCCAGTGAGCCGCGCAGCTCGTGACCGACGACAAGGACCGTGACCAGGGCAAAGACGGCCACCGCGGCCAGGATCGAGGCGGCAGTCGCGGCGGCCAACCGGGCCCGGAGTGTGCGCAGCGGCCTCACCGGGCCGCCGCCACGCGGGGTGAAACCCTCAAAGTGGTGATTTCATGCGTAATACTGCCCATAACGTACGTTGCCTGCGGATGAGACAACCTGATGACCCATGACCATGGAACGGTCGGAGCGGCTACCCGAATCCTTCTGATCGAAGCCGACGCTCGCGCCGCGATGCTGACCGGCGAGACGCTGCGGGCCAACTGGCCCCAGGGGCTGGTCATCGCTCATGCCCAGTGCATCGCCGATGCCACCCACGAGCTGATCGACCACGGCGCCGGATGCGTGTTGCTGTCGCTGACCGAGGACGACGCCGACCCCCTGCAGTCGCTGGGGCTGGTCCGGAGCGCCGCGCCGGATGCGCCGGTCGTGGTGCTCTCCCGGGGCGGGGACGACGAGCTGGGCATGGCCGCGGTCAAGGCGGGGGCGCAGGACTTCCTGCGCGCCTCCGAGCTCAACCCGGCCCTGCTGGCCCGCACCGTCCGCTTTGCCATCGAGCGCAAACGCTCCGAAGTCGAGCTCGCCCACCAGGCGCTGCACGACCCGCTGACCCAGCTGCCCAACCGGGCGCTGTTCATCGACCGCCTGTCGGTCGCGCTGGACCGCTCGCGCCGCACGAGCGCGCCCGTCGCCGTCCTCTTTCTCGATCTTGACAGCTTCAAGGCGATCAACGACTCGATGGGCCACGCCGCCGGGGATCTGCTGCTCAGGGTGCTCGCCGAGCGCTTCCACGACATGCTGCGCCCGATGGACACCGTCGCCCGGTTCGGTGGCGACGAGTTCACCTTCCTGTTCGAGGAACTCGAATCCGAGCGCGAGGCGATCCTGATCGCTGATCGGATCTCCCGCACGGCCGGCCAGCCGCTGATGCTCGGCGAGACGGAGATCGGCGAGGTTGCGGTCAGCATCGGCATTGCGATCGTGACCGATCCCTCGGTCGCCCCCGAGGCCGTGATCCGCGACGCCGACGCCGCGATGTACCGGGCCAAGGAGCGGGGCGGAGACCGCTTTGAGATCTATGACGAGGCCTCGCGCCATCGCGCCGCTGAGCGCCTGGCCCTGGAGGCGGCGCTGCGCCAGGCGGTCGAGCGCTCCGAGCTGCGGGTCCACTATCAGCCCCAGGTCTCCCTGCACGGCGTCACCGGGCTGTCGGGCTTCGAGGCGCTCGTGCGTTGGGAGCATCCCGACCGCGGCCTGATCGACGCCCGTGAGTTCATGGCCGTCGCCGAGACCACCGGGCTGATCGTGCCGATCGGGCAGTGGGTGATGAAACAGGCTCTGCGCCAGGTCGCGCGCTGGCGCCAGAGCCGGCCGGGGGTTACGGTCTCGGTCAACCTGTCGGCGCGCCAGCTGCGTGACCCGAACCTCGCCGGGTCGGTGGCGGCGGCGATCCGCGACAGCGGCGCGGACCCGGGGACCCTCTCGCTCGAGGTCACCGAGGAGGCGGTCCAGCGCGATCCTCAGCTGGCCGAATCGATGCTGCGCGGGCTCAGCGAGCTCGGCGTGCGGCTGATCATCGATGACTTCGGCACCGGCCGCTCGTCGCTGGCCAGCTTCCGCCACCTGCCCTTGCAGGCAATCAAGATCGACCCTTCGTTCGTGTCCGGCCTGGGGCCTGGCACCGAGGACACCGCGCTGCTCGGGGCGCTCGTCGATCTCGGCCATGCCCTGGGGCTGCGCGTGGTCGCCGAGGGTGTGGAGACCGATATCCAGCTGGCCCACGTGCGCGACCAGGGCTGCGACGGTGCTCAGGGGTACCTGTTCAGCCAGCCGCTGCCCGAGGACGGGGTGCTGACGCTGCTGGGCGCGAGTTCGGCCCACGACCCGGTCCGCTCCTAGGGGACCGCGTCCGCGCTACGCGCCCACGCGACCCTCCCGCCTCCCGGGCTCACGCGCGGAGCACGAAGCCGGCACCGCGCAGGGTGCGGATCAGCGGCGGGTCGCCGAGCTTGCGCCGCAACCGGGTCACATAGCGGTCCACGACGTTGGCCTCGGCCGCCCCGCCCCAGATCTCGTCGATTGCCCGGTCGCGGGTCACGGTCCGTCCCGGCTCGCGCAGCAGCAGCTCGAGCAGGTCGGCCTCGCGGCCGGTCAGCTCCAGCGTGCGCCCGCCCCGGGTCACGGTCCGCGCGCCGAGGTCGAGCACGAGGTCGGCATAGGCCAGGCGCTCTTCGGCGCCGCGTCCGCGGCGGGTCAGCGCCCGCACACGGGCAACCAGCTCGGCGACCGCGAAGGGCTTGACCAGGTAGTCGTCGGCCCCGGCCTCCAGCCCGGCGACCCGGTCCGCGACGGCGTCGCGCGCAGTCAGCATCAGGATCGGGGTCGCCAGCCCCCGGTCGCGCAGGCGCCGGG
>JALYTU010000556.1 GCA_030854125.1 Actinomycetota bacterium
CTGCACGAGCAGCCGTTAGAGCTTCCGTGCTCACCCACTAACCACCGCAGCCTCGTCCCCCTGGATCAATTCCACAGGACGCACGTCATCGCGACACGACAGTCGTGTCGCGTGTCGCAGCTGCCCACCCGCCGGTTGGGGGCAGGAGCCATCCGACACGACGTCGAAACTTGTTGCGACAGATGAGCGTTCCTGACCCCCCTCCCGAGACGGCCAGCGTCGACGACGCGTCCGATGACGCCGTTCACGTCGACCAGGCCGCAAAGGTCCTTGGGGTCAGTCGGCGCACCATCGAGCGCATGGTCGATCGGGGGCAACTTCATCGCGACACGCGACACGACAGTCGTGTCGCGACGGTGACCAAGCGCAGTCTCGTCTCCGCGCTCGAGATCTCCCGACACGACAACACGACACGACAGTCGCATCCGGTGTCGGACGCCCAGCCTGACGTGACGGCGGCCCTCGGAGCCATCGAGCGGCTGACCGATGCGCTCGCCGATGAGCGTCGCCAGCTCACGGCCGCCTCCGCGGATCGTCACCGAGCCGAGCGCGAGCGCGAAGAGGCCCGGATCGAGGCCGCGCGCCTGCAGGTACGGCTTGAGACCGAACGCGTCGCCGCCGAGCAGCGCGTCGCGGCGGCCGACGCAGACCGAGACGAGCTGCGGGCCCAGCTGGCGGCGATCGCCGGCGCGGGACCGATACGCGCGCTGAGGCTGCGCCGCGAACTGCGCATGCGTACCGTCACGTGACGGTCCTCGCCGAGGTCCACGACCCCGACGGGCATCGCGTGGAGCTGACCGCCAAGCGATGGGGGCACATCCTCGACGAACACCCGGAGATGTCCGAGCACCATGACGCCGTACTAGCGACCGTCGCCGCGCCCGAGCATCGTGGCCCGGATCCGCGTCCTCAGCGGATGCGCTACTGGCGTCGGGGGCTCGGGCCCAGCCGCTGGCTCCTGGCAGTCATAGACTTTGGGAGTGACCCAGCGCGGATCGTGACCGCGTATGGCAACCGCAAGGATCCACCGGGATGGGCCTCATGAACGTGACGATCGGCAACCTCACCTTCGACCACGCCACCTACGACGCCGACGGCGACGTGCTCTACCTGCACATCGGCGAGCGCCAGGCGGCGGCCGACAGCGAGCAGACGCCCGAGGGTCATGTCCTGCGCTTCGACGCCGACGCGCGGATCATCGGTCTGACGATCATCAACGCGCGCTGGCTGCTCGAGCGCGAGGGCGAGCTGACCGTCACGCTGCCTGAGCAGGTTCACGTCAGCTCCTCGGCGCTTGAGTCGGTCCTGGCCCCGGCCGCGTAGGAGCCCGTCGGCGCCCCTGCGTCCTGCGTGATCGACAAACCGTCCTCTCGTACGCTGCCAACCGCCAAGACCAGGCAGGTGCAGCAGTGGATCGCTCAACACCGAGACGAACTTCAAGCACGATGGCAGCAGCTACAGATCTGATCCCCGAGCCCGCGCCGGCGATCGCCGCGATCGCAATTCGGCCCAAGCACGTCGTGCGCGTATTTTTTACCGACGGTGAGGTTCGCGACGTTGATCTGACCCCAACGCTTGACCGGCCGCTGTTCGCGCCACTGCGCGACCCTCAGACGTTTGCGCAGGTCCACGTCGGCGCTCACCGGCGGACTTGAGTGGACTGAGGAGATCGGCCTGGATCCTGACGTGGTCTACGCGACGCTCGACCTCGGCGCTCGCGCACCGCGCATCCGCGCGCTCGTCGCGGCCACCTGACCGTCCCCCTTCGCTTGGGCGGGCTACGGTCTCGGCCATGGCCCTCGAGGCGACATTGCAGGCAGCCGGGGTGCGGCTGGTGCTAGGCGTCGAGGGCTACCAGTTCCCGCAGTTCGATACCGGCTCAGACGCCAATTGGCTGATCTGCGACGTCCAGCTGGACATCCAGGATCGGCTCAACGTCGAGGACCACGCGACCTTTCATGCTCACCTCCGACTCACACTCATGACGGTTGAACTCGCGAGCTTCGCCAGCCAGTTACGGGCACTCGTTAACGGCACCGCCGGCCCCGCGACTCTCGAGCACATCGAGGAACGAATCGGCCTAAGGATCACGCTCCAGGCCGGCCAGGGCACCGTCGAGGGCTTTCTCACCGAGCAGACCTCTGGGCGATTGAGCTTCAAGGACGCCGAGATCGACCGACCGTCGCTGCATGAGACGCTTGCCCAGCTGGAAGCGATCGCCACCGCCTTCCCGGTTCGCGGCAACCTCAACGACAGCTGAGCCGGCGCAGCTGGCGCCCGGCGCAGAGCGGGCACGCCTCTCCGCCCGTCTAGTCACGTTTACGCTCATCCCGCCCCGAGACCCCGCTATTGAGTCACGTTAATGGGCCAAAACGTGACCATGGCCGCAGATCGTGCTCTTGCTGACCATCGCCGGCGAACCAGCTCGCGACGAGTCGCGCGGGGTCTAACGTGGCTCGATGCCGGGACGCGGGAGCCAGGGTGAGGTCCCAGCCCCCGTCGCACTCCATGATCGAAGTGAAGGGAGTCCGCCGTGCGTAAAGCATTCTTCTCGGGTTTCGCGCTACCGGCGGTGGTATTGGCGTTGGCTGGCTGCGGCGGCTCTAGCTCAAGCTCGAGCAGTTCCAGCGCGCCGAGCAGCTCGGCTACGAGCAGCGCGGCCGCGCCGGCGAGTTCGACGTCGGCTGCAACATCAAGCGCCGGCGCCTCGTCGACGGCGGCGGTGAAGATCTCTGCCAAGACGATCCCCGGCCTGGGCCCGGTGCTCGTCAACGCTCAGGGCCACACGCTGTACACGTTCGCCCCGGACAAGGACAAGAAGGTCACCTGCGTCAGCAGCTGCGCGGCGGTCTGGCCGCCGGTGAAGCTCTCGGCCGGGGCCAAGGCGACACCCTCGGGTGCGGTGAAG
>JALYTU010000557.1 GCA_030854125.1 Actinomycetota bacterium
GTAGTCGTGGGTCATCCGCTGCGATCTGCCGCGCTTGATCGGCAGGGTCGGCTGGGTGCGATCCAACGCCTGGATCTGGGTCTTCTCGTCTACCCGAACGCAGTAGATAACCGGGCGGATGGTCGCGTGTGGGGACGGGGATCGAGTGGCGGATCGTGACGTCGTCTTCGCCGATCAGGACCTCGCGGACGACGAGCCGGATGATCTGTTGGCGCTGCTCGACGGTCATGTTTTCGGCGTTGGTCGAGAGACGAGCGCGGAAGCCGTCGAGCGTCTCGGTGAGCTTGAGGTAGGTCTCGGCGTCGTGCAGCTCGGTGTCTAGCGCGTTCAGCTGGGCTTGCAGGGTCGCTTCGCGTTTGCGCAGCTCCGGGGTCCGAGCGCGCAGCTCGTCGAGGGTGACGAGTTGCTCTTGGTAGCCATCGAGCATTCGCCTGAGGGCGTTCTGGGCGCGGGTGAGGTCGCGCTGAAGGGCGTCGCGACGCCCGGCGGCGGGGTGCGCGGCGCGGAGTGTCTGAAGCCGCCTGTCGATCTCGGTCTCGATCAGTGTCGGGTCCTGGAGCAGGCCGAGCACGCGGGTCCAGACAAGCTCGTCGACTTCTGCCAGGCGGACGGGGCGGTTCTCGCAGACGCGTCCTTCGGGGCGGCGGTGGCCGTCTGTGCCCGAGCAGCGGTAGTACTCGCGCAGGATCCCGTTGCGACTGCGAGTCGAGCAGCGGTAGTAGGCATAGCCGCACTGACGGCAGACAAGGATCCCTTGCAGCAACGACGGTCGGCACGTGTTCCGCGGCGAGAAACGACTGTTGCGCTTGAGCTGCTGCTGGACGAGAGCGAACTGCTCGGCGGTGACCAGCGCCGGCACCGAGATCCGCATCCACTGATCCGGCTCCGTCTGCTCGCGGGCGCTATGGGCAGAGCGTTGCCCTTGCTGGCGCGCGTGACGCGTCTCGCGGACAGGCTGACCGGTCGCGTGCGTCTTGCCGTAGGCGGCCTGTCCGGCGTAGGCCGGGTTGCGCAGCATCCCCCAGATCGTCGCGTTGTTCCAGCCCGACTTCCCGGTCCTCGTCGCGATGCTCTGCTCTGCGAGCCAGCGTCCGAGCCGGGCGATCGACTCGCCGTCCTCAATGTAGCGGCGAAAGAGCTCGCGCACCACCGGCGCCTCTGTCTCGTCGATCTCATAGGCCGCGTCTGCGTGCTCGGACTTCTTGACATATCGGTAGCCGTAGGGAGCGCGGGCGAGCACCGACACGGCGCCGGCCCGGGCGCGATAAAGCTTCCCGCGACGGCACCGCTCGGCGATCTGCGCCCGCTCGTACTCGGCGATCATCCCCTGAAACTGGCGCATCAGCTCGTCCTCAGGCGTGCCGGAACGCTCGGGCTCCTTCGCGAAGATGACCTCCACGCCCGCGCGCTGGAGCTCTTCGAGCAACAGCACCTGATAGGCGTAACGACGCGCGAGACGATCCGGCGCGTGACAGAGCAGCACCTCGAAACGACCCTCCACAGCACGATCACGCAACCGCTCCAGCGCAGGGCGCCGCAAGCTCGCGCCCGAGAAACCCTCATCCTCGAACACCAGATCCTCCACGACCAGCAGCCCCCGCGCGGCGGCAAGCTCACGCAACGCGGCGGTCTGACTGTGGATCGTTTGCTCTCGCCGCTGACGATCCGAGGACACCCGCGCGTAGATCGCCGCGACCCTGCCCGACCTGCCCGCCGCCGGCGAGATCATCTTGGTGCTGCTGCTCTCGTTCATCGTCCCTCCGCTCGTTAGCAGTCACACGACGCCGCTCAGGCGCCAACACCGCATACGCCTGCGCCAGCCGCGCGTCGGCGAGCCGGTCGCCGACGAGCTCGATCTCAACGCGCCTGGCCACCGGGCCGCTCGCCCGCCCGATCGAGATACCCGCGCACCGCCTCCGCGACCACCGCGCTCAACGTCACCCCGCGCGACCGGGCGCTGTCGCGCAACCCCGCGATCAACGACGGCGCCAAGCGGACCGTGAACACCGCTGTGCGCTCTGGCACCACCACGCCATCGGGCCGGGCGAGCGCCGCGTTGACATACCGACGCGCTTGACGCTCTGACAGCAGATACTCGGCCTCCAGCGTCCGTACCGCGTCCGCCGACGACAAGTCGACCAACAACTCGACCGCCCGGTTGACCCGCACCGCGTACTCGTCGGCATACGCCCGTCGAACCGCCATCAGTCCCTTGAGTACAACACGTCACGGCAGAACCCTTCCCACCAGACGCGAAACCAGCCACTCAAACTCGAAGTTACCTACTGCGTTGGTGTCTTCTCGTCCATGCTGAGCACGATCGCGTTCTCGGGCGGGTTGACGTAGAGCCCGACGACATCGACGAGCTTCTCCTCAAACTGGGGGTCGTTTGACAGCTTGAACGTCTCGACGCGATGCGGCTTGAGCCCGCGGGCCACCCAGATTCTCTGCACTGTCGCCGGCGACACATCTGCACGCGCGGCCATCGTGCGGCAACTCCAATGCGTCTCACCGGACGGCGTCTCATTGAGCGTCAAGCGGACGATCTCGTGCACCTTCTCGGCAGGGATCGACGGCTTGCGTCCCCGCCCCGGCCGCACGGCGGAGAACTCCTTCAACCCCGACTGCGCAAACCGCTCACGCCACCGCACCACGGTCGCCGCGGCGACCTTCACATCTGACGCGATCCGCGTATTCGCGAACCCATCCGAAGCCATCAGCAGAACCCGCGCGCGTTGCACGTCGCGGTGCGGCGCGGTCTGCGACCGGATCAGCTTCTCAAGAACCCGACGTTGCTCGTCAGTGACCGGGAGAGGCGGTGAGGGAGAGCGCATACCTCACCCTACCGTAATCAGCTTCTAATTACGAGACACTCCACTAGTAGTGCTCCTTTAGGTGTTTGGAG
>JALYTU010000051.1 GCA_030854125.1 Actinomycetota bacterium
GATGTAGCCGCCGTGACCAGCCCGGGTCCGTACCGCGGCCTGCTCCGGCGTGACGCCGAGCTCGGTGAGGGCGCGCGCCGCCTGGGCGTCGAAGCACCGAGCGTCCAGCCAGCGGGCCGTCAGCGCATCCCCGAAGCCGGCGTCCGTCCACGCCTGGGCGACCGCCCAGGCGGCGCGGCCGGCCGGGCAGGCCAGCTGTCCGTGGCGTTCGATCGTCTCCACGCCGGTCGTCGCCGTCGGCTCGTACACCCTCACGGCTGACCGCCCTCGGCTCGCCACGCTCGGAGCACCGATTCTCCCGCGGCGGTCACGCTGCCTCGGCCAGATCCCGGTCAAGTCGCTCGGTCTCCGAGCCGGTGACGTGGCGCACCGGGACGCCGAGGCCCCGAAGCTTGCTGGGCAGATCCACGCGCAGCCAGCGCGAGAGCCGCCAGGGCAGCGTTGAGACGATGATCTCGTCAAAGCCGCGGAGGTTGAGCGCATCGGCCACCGCGGACAGCGGGTTGGCGTCACCCACGTGGCCGGTCACGTCCTGGCCGGCCGCCTCGCTCAGCAGCGGCAGCGCTTGGGCCAGCCGGGCGTGCGCGGCCTGACGTCCCGCGACTTCGGGATCCACGAGGCGATGCAGACCCTGCGGAGTGGCGGGGACGACGAGGTGGAAGACCACCGGGCCCCAGCCGGTGCGGGTGCGGGTGCGGGTGCGCACAGCGTCCCGAAGGGCGGCGTCCGATGCGGTTCGGTTGGCGACGAGTAAAACGCGTGACTGGGTCATGGGACCAATCTCTTGTGTTGATTGCCACGAGCACGATCGCACGGACGGGCTCCGCGAACCATCGAACTTCGCCGTGCTCATAGAGATGACAGTCGATGGGAAGTCGCGATCGGGGTTGCTACGATGCATTTGTGGCAATCGTTGCAAACTCGAACGGCGGCTCGGCGAGGCCCGCTCGGTGCTGACCGCTGACGCATACACGCTCAACCACGAGCGCCTGGTGGCGGCCGCGCAGCGGATCCTTGACGACCAGCTGTGCTGCGGCCTGGAAGTCTGTGTTGACCCGGTGGCGCAGCGCTGGGAGCCGCGGGTGATCCTGCTCCACCGCCAGGCTGAGGATGTGGCCGCCGCGATCACCGAATGGCTGCTGCGTGACGGGGGTGCGGACTGGCGGCTGCGCGGTCACCCGCGCAGCCTGTCCGGTCGTCCCCAGGACATCACGTTGCTGATTCACGCCGCGGCCACGCGCCACGCAGCGCGGCGGGTGAGCGCAACCCCGATCTTCAAACCGAGGAGAACGCAGATGTTGGTGCGCGATGGCATGAACCCGATCGTCGTCACGGTCGGCCCGGCGCACACGTTGCGCGAGGCCGCCCGCCGCATGACCCGGGGTGGGGTCGGCGCTGCGGTGGTGTTCGATCCCGACCTTCCGGCCCCGGGCATCATCACCGAGCGCGACATCCTGGTCGTGGCCGGAGAGGACGGCGACCTGGACACCGAGCTGGTGCGCGCCCACCTGACCGCGAACCTCGTGTACGCGGGGGCGGAGTGGTCGTTGGAGCGTGCCGCCGAGGCGATGACCGACGGCAGGTTTCGTCACGTGATCGTGATCGACGGAGCCGACGTCACCGGCATCCTCTCGATGCGCGACATCGTGCGCTGCTGGGTGTCGAGCGGAATCGTGGCCTCGATCTCGGCGCAGGGCTCCAGCTAGGCGGCCGGCACGGCAGCGGGCGCGCCCCGAGCTCCGCTGCGCACCACCTTCCCACCCACCGCGATCGCCGCCTTGGCTGTGACCAGGTGGTAGAGGATCAGCAGCTGGACCAGCGCCAGGGATTCTGAGCGGTACAGCTCGGTGCCGACCGTGAACTCACCGAGCCGCCGGGCCCGCAGGTGGGTGGCGAAGTGCATCCGTTCCCAGATCGCCTCCTCGATCACGGCGGCGTGATCGGCGTCCATCCGCCCCGGGATGCGGAGCAGGCGCTCGCCGTCGGACTCGTGCAGGGTCAGGCCATCGGCGCGGTCCTGCACGAAGGGCGTCAGATCCGGATGCGGCAGCCCGTCCCGGAGGGTTAGCTGCGCATCGAGGTGCGTGGGGTCCTTGTCGGCCTGCGCCGGTTTGAAGCTGACCAGCATGTCGGCATAGCGGCGCTGTGGCCGGATGAAGGCCTCGGAGTCCGGCTCGCGGCGATCGAGCTCGGCCAGGACCTGATCGGTCGTGTATCCGCGGCGCGAACAGTCGCGCTGGACCTTCCACTGGCGGCGCAGAGCCTCGGGGGGGTTCAGATAGACCCGCACGTCGTAGCTGTCGAGCATCTCCGGCAGGTGGTAGCCGAGCAAGCCCTCGATCACCGTGAACCCGACCGGCCGAACGTACACCGGGGCCGCGAAGGTGCCGTCACTGTGCCGGTAAACCGGCTTGAGGACCGCATCTCCGCAGCGGAGATGGGCGACGTGCTGGGCGAGGATGTCCAGGTGGTTGCAATCGGGGTGAAGCGGCGTAATCCCCAGCTGCGCCCGCTGCATGCGGTCATAGCGGTGATAGTCGTCGGTGCAGATGTGCGCGACGTGATCCTCGCCGAGCGCGCGGACCAGGCCGCGGGTGATCGTGGTCTTGCCGGCGGCCGAATCACCGACGACGCCGAGAACCACAGGGCGGGGGCTCATCGCCGCTACCCGTCTCGGTCACCGGTGGTCACGGCTGCACCGTGGGCGGCGTCGCGCTCGGCGGCCTCGCTCTCGGCGGCCTCCTCGGCCTCGGCCCGAGGCCCCAGGCCCCCGAGCGCGATCGCCGCCTTGGCGGTCACGAGGTGATAGAGGATCAGCAGCTGCACGACGGCCAGTGACTCGGAGCGCTGCAGGTCGTTGCCGACCATGAACTGGCCGAGCCGCTCGGAGCGCAGATGGGAGGCAAAGTGGAGCTTCTCCCAGATCGCTTCCTCGATCTCGGCCGCCTGCTCGGGCTGGATCGCACCGGAGATGTTCACCAGCAGCTCGGACTCGCGTTCGGTCACCGTGACGCCCCGCTGACCGTCGCCGCTGACCGGCGAGAGGTCGGGGTGGGGGAGGGTGTCGCGCAGGACCAGCACAGCGTCGAGGGCGTGCGGATCGCGCGTCGTCCCCTCGCAAAAGGACACGACCACGTCGGCGTGGCGTTCCTGGGGGCGGATGAACTGCGCCGAGTCCGCTTCGCGCTTGTCGAGCTCGAGCAGAACCTGATTGGTGGTGTAACCCCGTCGCGAGGTGTCGCGGTGCACCTTCCAGCGCCGGCGCAGATCTTCGGGCGGAGCCAGGTAGACGCGCACGTCATAGGCGTCGAGCAGGTCCGGGGAGTGATAGCCGAGCAGCCCCTCCACGATCGTGAATGGCTTGGGATCGACGTAGACCGGAGGACCGAAGCTGCCGTCGGCGTGGACGTAGACGGGCTTGAGGATCGGCTCGCCGGCTCGGAGGTGGCGCAGATGCTGGGACATGATGTCCACGTAGTTGCAGTCGGGATGCAGCGGCGTGATCCCGCGCTCGGCGCGCTGCCGGCGGTCGTAGCGGTGGTAGTCGTCGGTGGAGACGGCGGTCACCTGATCCTCGCCGAGAATCCGCACCAGCCCGCGCGTCATGGTCGTCTTGCCGGCCGCCGAGTCGCCGACGACACCGAGGATGATGGGGCGCGCCATGTTGACTCCTAGTCGGTCTGGCGATCTTCGTCGGGGTCGCCGAACACCGAGCTCTGGCGAAAGTCCTCCGGTTCGATCGTGATCAGGTCCCGCTCGGTCAGCCTGCGGTCGCAGGCGACCAGTCGCGTCGCCTGGCGCATCCGGGCTCGCTCGATGGCGTTGCGGATGCTGCGCCCGTAGGCGAAACGCGGTTGCCGCACGCGCAGGGCGATGTATTCGCGCAGGGCCTGGGCGGCGTCCGGCGCCATCGCATAGCCCTGGCGTTCGATCATCAGCCGCGCGATCGCGACCAGCTCCTCGATGTTGTAGTCGGGGAAGTGGATGTGATGGGCCACCCGCGAGCCCATGCCGGGGTTGGCTTGAAAGAACTCCTCCATCCGGTCCTGGTAGCCGGCCATCACGACGACCAGATTCTGACGTTCGGACTCCATGACCTGCAGCAGCATCTCCACGGCCTCCTGGCCGTAGTCGCGCTCGTTCTCACGTCGGTGCAGGTAATACGCCTCGTCGATGAACAGCACGCCGCCCAGCGCGCGCTTGACGACATCCTTGGTCTTCGGGGCCGTGTGCCCCACGTATTGACCCACGAGGTCGTCGCGGGTCACCGACACCAGATGTCCCTTCTCGATGTAGCCGAGACGGTGCAGGATGCTCGCCATTCGCAGCGCGACGGTCGTCTTGCCGGTGCCGGGGTTGCCGGTCAGGCTCATGTGCAGGGTCGGACGCTCAGACTGCAGGCCAATGCCGTCGCGCAGACGGTCGATCACGAGCAGCGCGGCGATCTCGCGGATTCTGCGTTTGACCGGCGCGAGGCCGACCAGGTCGCGATCGATCTCCTCCAGCACCTCGTGCACCCGGGAGGCGCGCATCACCGACTGCACATCGATCAGGCCGTCGGCGACGGCGGCCGGGAAGTCCACCGCGGCCACGGCCGAACCCGCCCGCGCATCCTTGTCGGGACGCAGTACCCGGCCTCCGAACTCGTCCGAGAAGGACGGGGAGCCCCGCTCACCGCTGCTCAACCCCCGTGTCGGGGCGGGCGCCTCGGGGTCAAGCGGCCGGCCGGTGGTATCGAGGCCGCGCCCGGGCATCAGGACTCGCCGATCCCCTCATCGGTTCGCGCCTGGATACCGTTGACCGAGGCGCCGCCGCGTATCGCACCAGCCGGTGAGTCGCGACCCGGTGTGGCGTCCTGCACGGCGGCCGGGTCACGCGTGCTGGCCAGATCGCCCATGTTCCCGTAGCGACGGCCTGCCGGGTCCTGCTGGGCGTAGCCGTGGACGGTGTAGCGCATCTGGCGATCCGCCTTGTCCTGGCGCTCGAGCCGGAAACCGGGCTCCTGCGCCGGGCGGTTGACGATGAAGCTCAGCCGCGAGGTCTGACGGCCCAGTGAGCTGTCGTAGCAGACCACCTTGACGTAGTGATTCGGATAGGCCTGCCGGCAGGCCTCGACGTCCTGCATGGCGACGTCGGCCTCGTCGGGACGCAGATCGAACTCCGGCTGTTTCCACATGTCCCAGTAGCTGTTGCGCGGATGCGGGTCGTCGGTGTACTCGACCATGATCGCCCAACCGTTCTGGAGTCCGTAGCGCAGCTGCGCCTCGATCTCGGAGTCGGTCAGGTCCTCGAGGAACGAGAAGGTTCCCTGCGTGATCCTCATGATGTTCTCCCTTCTCGAGGTCGGCTAGAGGGCGACCGTGGGGGTGGCCACGGCGTCCGGTGTGTCGGTCGACTCGAAGTCGAACGTGATGTCCTTCCAGACCTCCAGGGCGGCATCGAGCTCCGGGCAGCCCCTGGCGGCATCACGCAGGATGTCGGGACCCTCGGCGTAGTAATCCTGGCCCTCGTTGCGGGCCTTGATCATCGCCTCGACGGCAACGCGGTTGGCGGTCGCGCCGGCGGCGATGCCCATCGGGTGGCCAATCGTGCCGCCGCCGAACTGGAGCACGACGTCCTCGCCGAGATAGTGCAGGAGCTGATGCATCTGGCCGGCGTGAATTCCACCGGAGGCGACCGGCATCACCGGGGCCAGCGATGCCCAGTCCTGGTCGAAGTAGATGCCGTGGGCCGGGTTGGCCTGGTTGAAGCGCTGGCGACAGACGTCGTAGTAGCCCCTGATCATGTGCGGGTCGCCCTCCAGCTTGCCCACGATCGTGCCGGCGTGGATGTGGTCCACCCCGATCATCCGGCACCACTTGGCGATCACGCGAAAGCTCACGCCGTGGACCTTCTGGCGGGTGTAGGTCCCGTGCCCGGCGCGGTGCAGATGCAGCAGCATGCCGTTGCGCCGCGCCCACTTGGACATCGACTGCATCGCCGTGTAGCCGACGGTGAGGTCCATCATGATGATCACGCTGCCGATCTCCTTGGCGAATTCGGCACGCTCGTACATGTCCTCCATCGTCGCGGCGGTGACGTTCATGTAGTGGCCCTTGATCTCGCCGGTGGCGGCGGACGCCCGGTTGACAGCCTCGATCGCGTGCAGGTAACGGTCGCGCCAGCGCATGAACGGCTGGGAGTTGATGTTCTCGTCGTCCTTGGTGAAGTCCAGGCCGCCGCGCAGCGCCTCATAGACCACGCGTCCGTAGTTCTTGGCCGACAGTCCGAGCTTGGGCTTGGTCGTGGCTCCGAGCAGCGGGCGCCCGAACTTGTCCAGATACTCGCGCTCCATGACGATCCCGTGTGGGGGGCCCTGGAAGGTCCTGAGGTAGTGGGGCGGGATCCGCATGTCCTCCAGGCGCAGCGCCTTGAGCGCCTTGAAGCCGAACACGTTGCCGATGATCGACGAGGTCAGGTTCGCGATCGAGCCCTCCTCGAAGAGATCGATGTCGTAGGCGATCCGAGCGATGTACTGACCCTCGATCCCCGGTACCGGATCAAGCTGGTAGGCCTTGGCCTGGTAGTGCTCGTGCGGCGTCAGACGGTCGGTCCAGACGACCGTCCAGGTCGCCGTCGAGGACTCGCCGGCCACCGCGGCGGCAGCCTCGATCGGATCTACCCCCGGCTGCGGGGTGATCCGAAACGCGCACAGGATGTCGGTGTCCTTGGGAACATAGTCCGCGTCCCAGTAGCCCATCTCGGCGTACGGAGTGACGCCCGCGGCCCAGCGGTCCTTCTTCTGGGTGGGGTGTGAGTCTTCGGTCAGCGCCATGTCAGCTGGGCCTTTCGCTCGAGTCCATGGGCAGAGACTAACCTCGTATGTCATAGACGCCTAATGGATCTTCGTATTCCCACCATAGATGACCACCTATGAATGAGTGCAGGCATGGTTGCCGGCGATCATGAAGTTCGCGCCTATCGGTCAAATCAGATCTTCGCTGGTTCGTTTATGGACCAAGACGTATCGTCGGCTCGATGGAAGCGCACTGCTCAAGCGGACGGCGATGACCGCACCGCAACGACAGGCGCTCGCAGCGACCGCCCGTGAGCTGGTGCGCCCGGGCCGGGGAATCCTCGCCGCCGACGAGAGCAACCCGACGATGAGCAAACGGCTGCTCGCGGTCGGCGCCGACTCGACACCGGAGTCGCGGCGGCGGTTTCGGGAGCTGCTGGTGACCACGCCCGGTGCTGCGGATCGCATCAGTGGCGTGATCCTGTACGACGAGACGATCCGTCAGACGTCGTCGGAGGGGCGCTCGTTTCCCGAGCTGCTCCAGGCCCGGGGCATGCTCACCGGGATCAAGGTCGACACCGGGGCCAAGCCGCTCGCCGGGGCCGACGGCGAGACGATCACCGAAGGCCTCGACGGACTGCGTGAGCGTCTGCGCGCATATCACGAGCTGGGGGCGCGGTTTGCCAAGTGGCGGGCGGTGATCACGGTCGGTGATGATCTGCCGAGCCGTTACTGCGTGGCCGCCAACGCGCACGCGCTGGGTCGCTACGCCGCGCTGTGTCAGGAGGCGGGGGTCGTGCCGATCGTCGAACCCGAGGTGCTGATGCAGGGCGCTCACTCGATCGCGCGCTCCGAGCAGATCACCCGAGACGTGCTGCGAGCGGTGTTCGCCGAGCTGCTTGACCAGCGGGTGGCGCTCGAGGCGATTGTGCTCAAGCCGAACATGGTGCTGGCGGGCTACGACTGTCCGCAATCGGCCGGCATCGCGGAGGTCGCGCAGCGTACGCTCGCGGTGCTGAGCGAGGTCGTTCCGGCCGCCGTCCCGGGGATCTCGTTCCTCTCCGGCGGGCAGAGCGACGAACTGGCCAGCGCGCATCTGAACGCGCTCAACGGCGCCGTGGCGCCCTGGGAGCTCACGTTCTCATACGGTCGCGCGCTGCAGGCCACGCCGCTGAAGATCTGGGCCGGGGACGAAGGCAACGCAGCAGCGGCCCAGGCGGCCTTTGCTCATCGCGTTCGCTGCACCGGGGAGGCCCGGGCCGGGCGCTACCGCGCCGCCCTGGAGCAGGAGCTCGCCGCCGCGTGATCGACGTCGCCCTGACACCGGCGGATCTGCGGTACACCCGGGTCATCGTCGTCGTGGACGTGCTGCGAGCAACATCCACGATCACGCAGGCGCTGGCCGCGGGCTATGAGCAGGTGCTCTGCGCCGACAGCGTGTCGCGCGCGCTGACGCTGCGCGCCGAGGGACGCGTGCTTGCCGGGGAGCGGCAGTGCGTGATGCCGGTCGGGTTTGACCAGGGCAACTCTCCGCTGGACGCCGCGCGCTGCGCGGGGCGCGAGCTCGTTCTGGCCACGACCAACGGAGCTCCGGCGATCGTGGCGGCGGGACGGTGCGCTCCGCGGGTGCTGCTGGCCTGCCTGCTCAATCTCAGCGCGGTGGTGCGGACCCTGTCCGCCAGCGCCCGTCATGGCGAACTCGATCTGCAGATCGTCTGCTCGGGGACCGACGGCTCGCCCGCGCTCGAAGACAGCTATCTGGCGGGGCGGATATGCGCGGCCCTGCCGGGCCCTCGGTCCGACGCTGCGCTGATCGCCGAGGCCGTGTCGCGCCGGTACCCGGCTCCGTTTCAGGCTCTGGACGCCAGCGCCGATGCCGCCGTTCTGCGGGCCGCCGGTCTGGCCGATGACATCGCCTGCTGCGCGCAGGAGTCCACGCTCGATCTCGTGCCGCGCGTGTCGGCGGCTCAGGGCGGTGTCGCAGCGGTCCTCGCCGGGGCGCCGGATCTCAGGTCGGGGTCAGTCGTCACGCTGCGCGCGCGCAGCATTACGCGCGAAGGCGACGAACAGCTCGACCGGCGGCCGCACCGGTCCGACGGCCGCGCGGAGCACGAACCAGGACCGCTTGGCGGGTCCGTCGCTGAGCCTGATCTCTCCGAGCCATCCCGAGGCCAGGTCCACCTCGACCGCGGCGCGGGAGAGCAGCGACACACCCAGGCCGGCGTGCGCGGCCTGTTTGATGGCGCCGTTTGAACCGAGTGTCAGGGTGCTGGGATGCAGTGCGCGGTTGGTGAGGAACTGCTCGTTGAGCGTCCTTGTCCCCGACCCCGGCTCGCGCAGCAGCCAGCGCCGGTCGGCCAGCTTGACGGCCTCCAGCCGAGCGGGGCGCGTGGCCGGATCCTCGGGCGCGGTGATGCAGACGATCTCGTTGTCGGTCAGGCGCTCGGCGATCAGGCGATCGTCGGCCGGCGGTTTGCCGGAGATCGCCACGTCGGCTGAGTGGTTGAGCACCCGTTCGAGCACCTCGTGCCGGTTGCCGACCGCCAGCGTCAGCTCGATCTCGGGGTGTTGATCGGCGAACCTTCGCATCAGGGGCGGGACGAAGGACTCGGCCGCGGTGGTCACGGCGATGATCTGCAGCCGGCGGGCCTCGAGCTCGGCGGCCTCCCGGGCGGCCTGGCGGCCCTGATCCAGCAGTCCGATCACGTCCGCCGCGTAGGGCGCGAAGGCGGTCCCCGACGCCGTCAGGCGGATCCCGCGCCCTGAGCGTTCAAACAGCTCGCATCCGAGCTCGCGCGCGAGCGCGGCCAGCGCCGAGGACACCGACGGCTGGGTCACGACCAGCTCGTCTGCGGCCCCGGTCACCGATCCGCTCCGGATGACGGCCAGCAACGTTCTCAGCTGCGTGACTGTCATAGACATCCTTCTAATGGTACCGGGAGGGCTATTGAGCCTGCTCAGCCAATCGTGCGGCAGGCATTCCCCTCCTCGTGACGAGCCGTATTAGGCAGTGATCCCGTTGCTCCGAGATCTGGATGGTTGTCGCTCGGTTTGCTGAAGTTGTGTGTTACGTTGCGCTCCCTGGGCGACGAGCGGCTGTGTGAAGAGAGGATCATGATGGCGGGGATGCGCGCAGCACTGGTTCGGATGCGGTGGTCGGTGGTCGCGGTC
>JALYTU010000558.1 GCA_030854125.1 Actinomycetota bacterium
CAGGGCGGCCGGGAGATCTGGCTCCGCGGTGAGCGGATCAGCCATCCGCTGGAGCATCCCCAGCTGCGGGCGGCGGCACTGGCCATGGCCCGGGTGTTCGACATCCAGCACGAGCACCCCGGCGAGATGCTCGCCCCATCCCCCGCCGATCCCGGGCTGACGATCAACGTCACCCATCTGGTCCCGCGCACGATCGAGGACCTGCGCCGCCGCCGGCGAGCGTTCGAGCTCGTGGCCGCCGTCTCGGGCGGAACCATGGGTCGCACCCCGGACTATCTGAACGTGACCTTCGCCTGCTTTGCCGGGCGGGCCGACGTGTGGGGACGACGCGACAACGCCCAGGGCGCCGAGAACCTCGTCGCCTATCAGGCCCACATGCGCGATCACGACCTGTCGACCACGCACGCGCTGATGAATCCCCAGGTGGATCGCAGCCAGCCCGAGGCCGACCAGGCGATGGGTCAGGTGGCCCTGCACAAGGTCGGCGAGACCGCCGACGCCATCGTGGTCCGCGGCGCGCGGATGTTGGCGACACTGGCGCCCTTCGCCGACGAGCTGTTGATCTACCCGGGCTCGGACATCCGGCCTCAGGATGGACGCTACGCGCTTTCCTTCGCGATCCCGATCGCCACCCCCGGACTGCGCTTCATCTGCCGCGAGAGCTATTCGCGCCAGCGTGATCGGTTCGATTACCCGCTGTCCTCGCGGTTTGACGAGATGGACGCGGTGGTCATCTTCGACGACGTCGAGATCCCCAAGCCGCGGATGTTCCTCGACGGCGACACCGTCGGCTACGGCGAGGTGATCACCGACACCGGCTGGCGTGGGCACATCATGCACCAGGCGTTCACGCGGGCTTGGGTCAAGCTCTCCTTCGCGCTCGGACTCGGTCACGCGATCGCCAACACCACCGGCGTCGTGCGCTTCGACCACATCCAGGAGAAGCTGGGCCAGATCTGGGCGATGAGCGAGCTCGCCCGATCGGCGCTGGTCGCCGCCGAGGCGGGAGCCGAGCTGGACGAGATGGGAGTCATGTACCCTGATGACCGCCCCTTTCTGGCGCTGCGGGGCGAGATGCCGAAATGGCTGCCGCGCTGCAACGAGCTGTTGCAGCTGATCGGCGGCGGTGGCTTCATGGCCACCCCGGCGCGGGCCGACCTCGACGGACCGCTGCGCGAGCAGATCGACACCTACTTTCAGTCGGCTGGCGCCGACGCCGAGCGGCGGATTCGTCTCTTCCGCCTGGCCTGGGACTTCCTCGGGTCAGAGCTCGGAGGTCGCGGCGAGCTGTACGAGCGCTTCTATCTGTCTGACTCGTGGCGGATGACCGCGCTGGCCTACAAGATCGCCGACAAGTCGTTTCCGGAGTCGTTGGTGGAGCAGTTCCTCCACGACTGATGCCGGCGTGAGCGCGACCGTTCTCATCACCGGAGGGGGCAGCGGCATCGGCGCGGCCACCGCCGCCAAGCTGGCCAACGACGGCTTTGACGTGTGCGTCGCCGGGCGACGGCCGGATCGCCTGCGGGAGGTCGCGCAGGCCACCGGCGCGCACCCGGTCAGCGCCGATGTGAGCGAGCCGTCGGGAGCGCTGCGCGCCGTGCAGGGCTGCCTGGAGCGTTTCGGCCGCTTAGACGCGCTGGTGATCAGCTCGGGAACGGGCGCGGGAGGCGCGGTCCTGGATCAGACGCTCGAGCGTTGGAATCAGGTCATCACGACCAACCTCACCGGAACCTTTCTGCTCTGCCGTGCCGCGCTCGAGCACCTGATCAAGGCCCGCGGCGCGATCGTCGCCGTGGCCTCATTGGCCGGGCTGCGTGCCGACCCCGAGTCGGCCGCCTACTGCTCTTCCAAGGCCGGGATGATCATGCTCACGCAGTGCATCGCCGTGGACTACGGCCCGCTCGGGGTGCGCGCCAACTGCGTCTGCCCGGGGTGGATCGCCACCGAGATGGCAGACGCGGCGATGGACGAGCTGGCGCAGCGCCATCACGTCGACCGCGAGCACGCCTACGCAATGGCCGTCGCCGACGTCCCCGCCCGGCGGGCCGGACGGGCACAGGAGGCGGCGGCCGCGGTGGCATGGCTGGTCTCGCCGGCGGCGTCATACATCAACGGAGCCGTGCTCACGGTCGACGGTGGGGCGGCGATCGTCGACGCGGGCACGCTGGCGTTCTCCCCGAGCCGGCGCCCGGCCCCACCATCAGCTGGGCAAGCGAGAGGAGACTGACGTGAGCCATGACGAGCAGCCGGCCGCCGAGGAGGGCGCTGACCTGTCCCGCCGCGTGACGGAGATGGAGCAGGCCGGCGTCCGTGCCGTGCGACTGCAGTTCGCCGATCTGCACGGCATCTGCCGCGGCAAGGACATTCCGATCTCGGCCTTCGCCCACGCCGCGCGGCACGGCATCGGCTTCGTGGCCGCGGTCATGACCGTGGATCTGCGCCACAACGTGGTCGCCGGCTTTGATCAGGGCTTTCCCGACCTGCTCGCCCGGCCCGACCTCGACACCCTCGTCCCCGTGCCCTGGGAGCCCGGCGTCATGGCGTGCCTGGTCGACCTCGAGAACCCCGCCACCGGTCAACCCAGCGGGGTGGATTCCCGCGGCGCGCTGCGGCGGACCCTGCGCGGCTTCGATCAGCTGGGCGTTAGCCCGATCATCGGTCCCGAGCTCGAGTTCTACCTGTGTGAGGCCGATCCCGAGGCGCCCAACGGCCACCGGCCCTACGCCCGCCAGGAGAGCCCCGTCTACACCGTCGGAAGCGTCGCGGACCCCAGGGGCACGCTCAGCCGGATGCTCGACGCCGCCGTCGATCTCGACCTGCAGGCAATCGCCGCCGCCCACGAATACGGGCGCGCCCAGTACGAGATCAACCTGCGCCACGGTCCGGCGCTGA
>JALYTU010000559.1 GCA_030854125.1 Actinomycetota bacterium
ACTCGCAGAATCGTCGCCGCCGCTTGACCGGGGGGACGATCACTGGCGAGGTGCGTCCGGCGCCGGCTCCCGCCGCGCTCTGGGCATCACGCCCTCGCCGTAGAAGCGGTCACGCTCGCGCCCCCAGGCACCGAAGAACTTACTCTTGAACGCCTCCTGGCACTGAGCGGTGTGGGTGACCGGCGGGCGGGTGGGGCAGATGCAGTCGCGCTCCACCGGTCTGATCATGTGGTGTCCCATGGTTCTCCTGAGCCCGCGCCGGTGCTCCCTGCGCAGGCGGGGCAGCGCGGTCTGGTGACTTGCGATTATGCGCTCCGGGTGGGCCGCAATCCATGGCCGCACGGTCCCAATCGCGGCCTCTCCTCCTGGCCCGTAGGTCGCCGCGGGCGCGAACGCCTCGCGCGCGCCGCACCAGGTGAGAGCGACGGCTTCGCTTGGCCCCACCGCGACGGTGGGAATTCCAGTCGACGTCGCAACAGATGGACGACTTGATCCTAGCCTGGGCCGCAGCTAGACCCATTCGGTCGCGCCGCCTTCGGAGCGGATCGGCGCCCGACGGTTCTCGAGGTCGAGTTGCTCGACGTTGAGCGCGAGGATCTCACTAGCGCGCGCCGCGGTCTCGGCCTTCCGGTAGCGATGGAACAGGAACGCACGCTAAGGCCGAGCTTGATGGCCGTCTCCGCCCGTCGCACGGGACGGCGAGGTAGCCTTTGGGCTGCGATGTGTCGTCATGTATGGATAACGGAGCATCTCGGGACGTTCCGCTCTGGTCAGGATCGGCCGGGAGGATCGTTGGGAACCGGCCGCTTTTCCGCCGTCCTGTGGAGTGAATCTGGGCCAGGCGCCGAGGAGACGCCGGGGCCGCGCGATGTCTCGGTGGATGAGGCGATCGTGTGGGGACGCGCACAGGCGGACGTTGCGGTCGTGATGGTCTGCGACGACGCTGGCGGCGCCAGCTACTTTTCGGCTGGAGAGTTGGAGCCCCCGACCTGGGAGGCGGGAACCCTGTATCCGTGGCCGGTGAGCGGCGACTTGCTGACGGCGCGTCGTGTCGCTTCCGGACGGCGCGACGCTTCGGTTGAAGTCTCAGGCGTTTGGGAGGTCGAGCTCGTGGCTTACGGCGACGGCGGAGAGGCTCCTAAATTCGCTTAGAGCGTAGGAGCAACGATTGATCGGCTTCTTCTTCGTCCCGGCGTAGTAGCAGATCCACGGGTAGCTGTAGACGGTGGCGAGATGGAATCCGTATGGGGCCCCTGGTGGGTTGGGGCCGGGCCTGTATTGCCCGTAGTAGTTGTCGGTGACCGAGTAGGCGAACCGACCGGGGGCGTGCCGGAAGTTGGCCGGGAACGTTCTGCGCTGCCGGTTGAAGTCGGGCTCGGTCTTGGGCCCGGCCGTGCCGCATGACTTGCGGGGACCGCGCAGTGTGGCGACCGTGCAGGCGACGGTCCAGGTCTGCTTGAGCGACGCGTCTTTCGGCTGCCCGACGGTCAACAGTGCGATGGCCAGGGTGGTCTGCGACTGGAAGCCGTTCAAGTTGGTCTGCGACTCGATGTGCGTAATGCCGAACGGGAAGATTCCCAAGCCGAACTCCGAGAAGAATGACGCTGTGCAGTGGAACAGAATTCGGCCGTCCTGCGACTCGCTGGGAAGGATCGCAGTAGGGTCCGCGTTCCGATTGGTCGCTCGTTGATTGGACCGCGGTGGATCGTGATTAGGCTGGTCTTCACCGGCGGCGCGGCTTACTACCCGGTGCCGGCTCTGGTCCTCGCTCGATGAGCTAACCCCGCAGATCTTTGCCAGCTGCGTGACGTGGGCAAGCGACAACCCGACGCGACAGGCGCCGGGAGTCTGCTCGACGGTGCGAACCCGTCCGTCTTGGGAAGTGCGCTCGCTTCTCGTCGTTCCCGCGGGCGTCGTTCAGCTGCTCAAGTCCGCTACCCACCGGGGCTCGGCGCGATGGGTTCCGCCAGCGAGAGTTCTCGGATCCCACGCTCGGTGGCCCGCCACATTGCCCCTCGTGAGAGCTTCGTTAACGGCACCCCTAACCCTGCGCGAACCGCCGGGGACCAGCCCGGCCCCGCCGCAGCTAGGACCGGGCACTTACGACATCTGGCCAGCGCGCAACATTGCATCGCCTCGCGCGTTAATGCCCATATGCGCGCTCGCCAAGTCCTCGCCCCGCTTGCGGCTCTGCTCGCCGGACTGCTCGCCACGCCGGCGGCGCGCGGCGACCAGGTGATCGCACAACTGACGCGCGACTCGCCGATCGCCGCCTACGGCGGGGCGGTTGCTTGGTCGGCCTACGACGCCCACGCCCGGCGGTTCCAGCTGGTGATCGACCAGGGCGGCCAGGCTGCGCTGGCGCCGATTCCCGCGGCGCTGGGCGCGTTCGACGTGAGCCTGGGGCCTGACGCCGCAGGCCACGTCGTCGCGCTCTACACGCGGTGCCGGGCGGCCGGCACCGGCTGCGACGTCTACCGCTACGACCTGCGCACACACCGCGAGGCGAAGGTCGTCGCCGTGTCGTCGCCAACGCAGAACGAGGCGTTGGCCGCGCAGTGGGGTGACCAGGTCGCCTTCGTTCGCCGCGCCCGCGCCTACGCGATCCGCGCCCCGGGTTCGTCCTACAACCTCGTCCCCGACCCGCGCGGCCGGCGCCGGGGCGACCAACTTGTCGAATGCGATGCGGTGTACGTCAAGTCGCTGTCGTCGCCGGCCCCGAGCCGACGCCTGGACCGCGGCGAGTGTGCGCCGGCCACGGGCCTGTCGATCCGCGGACGGAGCATCGTCGAGGTGACGGATATCGAGGCTGGCGGCGCGGGTTCCGAGAGCCAGGTCCGCCAGCTCAGCCCTGCCGGTGGCCTGGCCCGCGTGATCGCGCGGACTGGCGG
>JALYTU010000560.1 GCA_030854125.1 Actinomycetota bacterium
CGCAGGATGTCTGGCCAGTGGCGGCGGATTCGGTCGAGGTCGATCTTGCCGCGGGCGGCCGTGTTCAGTGGGCCGTAGTCGGCGTCGAGGAGGATCCGCCACAGCTTGGTGTCGGGCAGGTCGGCGAGTTCCGGGCGGTAGTCGAAGCCGAGCAGCCGCATCAGGCCGAACACGATGTCGCTGTAGGAGCCGGTGTCGCTGACGATCACCTCTGGGCGGCGGCCGCCCTCCTGGCGGTAGATCAGGTCGATCAGGTGCAGCGAATCGCCGGGGGCGCCGGAGATGACTGAGCCGGCGAGGCCGACGGCCTGGTCGTTGAGGAGGTTCAGCCATGTCGCGCCGCGGCGACGCCCGAAGTACTTCGGGTTTGGCCTGGCGTCGATGCTGCGCATCGGCACGACGAAGCGGATGCCGTCGACGCCGGCGACGAGGCCGCCGCCCATCTGCTGGGCGAGCCAGATCCCGGCCTGGCCTTCGATCAGCGGGGTATTCGCCTGGGCGTAATTCTCGGCGCGCAGGTAGTTCTGGTCGACGTGACTGATCCGCCCCCGCGTCAGCGCCGGCACCCCGGGGGAGATCACCGGCGTGTAGGGGAGGTTCAGCGCGTGCGCGGTCAACGCGGCCGCGATCGTGACGCCGATGTCCGCCAGCCGTGTCTGGCCGCCGGAGGCGGCGGTGAAGGCCGCCACGAAGCGGGGATCCCAGGACATGACCTCGAGGATCAGCTCGCCGACGTCTACGCGGGGGATCATCGCCTCGCCGCGGCGCCGCAGATCGATCAGGCTCGCGGGCTCGGCGATCGCGTCGACGGCCGTCGCGTGAAGCCGCCCGTCAGCGTCGATCGTGACCTCGGCGTTCGTGTCGATCCCGCTGGCGACCTGTCGCCAGGCGAGGTCGAGATCCCGGGCGCGGGCCGCGAGCCACGCATCGGGATTCTCGGGGAGCTGCAACGCGTTGAGAACCGGGGCCCTGGCGGTCTGCCACCCGGGTCCCGACAGCAGCCGCGCGCGTGGGTCAGCCCACCGCGTAGACGCGGTCGCGAAGATGTCGCGGCGGCGCAGCCGCTGATGAAACTGTTCAAGCACGCAGAACACGTACCCAGCGCGATCGACGGTGCCCTCGGGCCGGTTCGGTGGGAACACGAGCCGCTGCCACCAGCCGGCCGGGACGACGTCGACCGCTACCGCTTCCTGGTCGAGATACCCGGTCGGCACGCGTTTCGTCGGCCGCGCGTCCAGCAACTCGGGTAGACCGCGCAGCGCGTCGAGTACCCCGGCGGCGTCCGCGGTCGCGCCGAACTCGATCGTCTCGCACAGCTTCGGCACGAACCGGCGCACGACGGCGTACCGGTCGACCATCGCTGCGCGCCACTCGCCGCCCGGGTCGGTGTCTGGGGGCGGCAGCACCGCGGTGATGTTCGCCACGGCCGCGCGCAGCGCGGGCCGCGAAACGACGTCGTCGATCGCTTCCCAGAGCACCGATAGCGGCACGTCCTCACCGAGCTCCATGGCGTCGAGCAGCACCGCGACGGCGGCCGCGCACGTCGCCGCGTCGCGCGACACCCGCGGGAAACGGCTCAGGGTCTCCTTGTTCGTCTGGCGGACCGCCCGTGCCATCAACTCGTTCGTCATCAGCACATCGAACAGCTCAAGCGCGTCGTCGGTCGCTTTCGCCTCGAGATACACCACCGTCGCCAGCAACGTCGCGAGCTTCCGCGACCGTGGGTGGCGCCGCAGCGCCGGAGCCTTGCCGGCCATCCCCCAACGCGCAAGCTCGACAACACGGCGTTGCGGAATCGCCTCGAGCTTGAGCGAGTCGAACCCCAGGCCGGCGACCTCGGCGACACGCTCAAGCGCGGCGACCATGCCCTTCCCCGACAACGCCGTCGTGCCCTTGCGCAACCGCTCGAGATCGGACGTCCGTTTGGCGTCGGGTACGTCGAGGAGACGCTCAAGCATCCTTGCCTGCGCCGGGGTCAGCATCGCGGCAAGGACGTCCCACAGGCGCTGCATCGCGGCGTCCCGGACGCTCGCGACCAACCTCGCCAGGACGCTGACGCCCGGCAGCAGCACCAGTCGCTCGCGCAGCCAGCCAACCGCACCAGCGAACAACGTCTGCGGCCCGTCGCCGGTCGTCCACGCCCGATCATCGATCCACCGCGTCAGCTCCTTCTCGACCGAGGCGAAGTCCCGGTAGCCGTACTCGCGCGCGATCTTCCACTCGTGCTCCAAGCGCGTCTTCTCCCGCCCGGCATACGCCACCAGGCACGACCGGTCGGCGATCCCCAGCTGCTCAGCCACGAAATCGACCGCCACGACGGGCACGTCGCCGAGATCGACCACGAACGTGCCGAGCTGGCGGACTACGCCAAGCTGAAGCGCGCACCCCAGCCGATTCTCGACCCCACGGCGCCGGCCAACGAACAGCCGGTCAGCATCGTCCAAGAAGAAGAACCGCTCGAGCTCCGCCAGCGACGGCGGGCCCGTGAACCGCCCGTACGCGGAAGCCTGCTCATCCGTGAGGAACTCAACCGGCACCGCGCCGCACCGTAGAGCACCAGCCCGAACGCGGCCGCCTCACGCCGGCACGGCGGAGACCGGCGAGTCCTTAGCGCCGGATCCTGTTCCAATGTTCCTCACGGGCCGGCGTGCGCCCACGTGCGCCCGGCACGCTCGCGCCCACCGGGCGGCGTCAGATCACGCCCAGCCACTCGCCGGACACGCAAGCCACTTCCGGAACGCTGCACTAGTACTGGTACTGCCGCTCGCGCCGGTGGCGCTCGATCCCCAGGCGGCAGAGCTCGTCGACGAGCTGCGGGTAGGGCATCGCCGTGGCGGCCCAGAGCTTGGCGTAGACGCTCGTCGACGTGAAGCCCGGCATCGTGTTGAGC
>JALYTU010000561.1 GCA_030854125.1 Actinomycetota bacterium
CTGCAGGGCGGTGCGCAGATCGGTGAGCGCCGCCTGGGTCTCAGCGGCGCAGCGGTGGCGATCGGAGGCGGGCAGCTCGCCCTCGCCGTCGAGCGCCATCGAGACCCCGAACAGGCGCTGGATGACGCCCTCGTGGATCTCGCGGGCCAGGTCGATGCGCTGCTCGAGCTGGCGGGCGGTCTCGTTCTGGGTCGAGAAGATGCGGACCACGGCGGCGAGCGCCGCCGCCTTGCCGAGCGTCCAGAGCAGGTAGCGGTCGGCGTCCTGCAGGGGCGGGGCATCCATCGTGCGATCGGTGAGGATGACCCCGATCGCCCGGCCCGCGGCGGCCATCGGTGCGCACACGAGCCGCGCCGGCTCGGCCACCAGCGTGGCGAACTCGTCCGGGACCTGGCCGGTGACGTCCCCGTCGACCTCGATCACCCGATCCTCGGCGAGCGCCCGCGCCGCGATCGGCGCCGACTCGACCGTCACGTGCGCACCCGCGAACGGCGCCGCGTCCATCCCGTGAGCGCCCACCGCGCGCACCCGGAGCATGGTCGCGTCATAGCGGAAGATGACCGCGCGGCGCATCCCCGCCAGCCGGCACACCGCCTCACTGAGCCGGTCATAGAACGAGTCCGATCCGGCCTCGTCGGGCTCGGTCTGCGACAGCACGGCGACGAACAGCTCGAGCGCCTCGATCCCCAGCTCAGCGCGCCCGGAGGCGGGCGGGGCCATGCTCATCGGGGCGGCAGGGTCAGGCGGCGTGGGCGTCGGCCATCAGCCCGAGCCGGAGCGTCTGCTCGGGCGCCAGGTAGACCAGCCACCGCTCGTCGCAGTTCGGGCACCGGCATTGCACTGAGGGATCGTAGCCCTGCAGCGCAGCCGACCACTCGATGTCCTCGCTGCGCAGGCAGACCGGGCAGGCCAGCGACGCCTCAACGAGCGGATCCGGATCCTCGGGACGAAAGCGGGCGACGTCGGCGAGCGCGGTCATGCAGCAAGGATTGACGCAGGGCGGTCCGCGGAGCAACCGTTCCGGGGTCGGTACCCCCCGGGTGGGGGGGCGGGGCGGTGCTCAGGCCGGCGCGGCGTCGACCCGGGCGATGGGTCGCTTGCCCCACCGGCTGCGGGTCGCGAAGTCCAGCAGCCGCTCCAGGTACTCGCTGAGCGGCGCTGCCCGGATCCCCTGGGGCTCCAGGCGCGCCCGGGTCACCGCCTGCTCAAAGACGGTGTCGATCGAGAAGTACGGGAAGTAGGCGCGCCCCGCGTCCAGCGCGGTGCGTTCGGCGGCGCCCTGGGTCCTCAGCGCGGCAAACTCGGCCGGCGGCAGCACCTGCGGCAGCGGGCGGCGGAAGTAGCGGCTGGCCAGCGCGGCGATCTCCCCCATCGTGCTCGCATTCGGCCCGGCGGTGAGGTGGTAGGTGGCGCCGATCCCGCCCTCGGCCTCGCACAGGGCGTGGATCGCATCGGCCACGTAGTCGACCGAGACGACGTCGACCGGCGCCGACGGCACCGCCGGGACGGCCGTGAACAGGCCGCGGGCGAAGGCCCGCAACGGCCAGTAGAGGACGTTGAAGGCCGATGTCCACCCGCTGCGCTGATCGCCGACGATGATGCTCGGGCGCAGGACGGTGGCCGGCAGTCCGGGGTGCTCGGCGACCAGCCGCTCGGCCTCGAACTTGGAGTGCTCGTAGGAGTTGTGAAACGCCTGTCCGAGATCAAGGTCGCATTCGGCGAAGCGGCCGGGGTGGTTGCCGGCCACGTAGGCGGTCGACACGTGCGCGTAGCGGTCCAGCCCACCCCGAGCGTGGGCGAGCTCTGCGAACTCGAGCATCCTCCGCGTTCCGGCGACGTTAATCGCCCGTGCCTCATCGAGCGGCAGCGTGAACGACACCGATGCCGCACCGTGCACGATCGTTGACACCCGATCGGCGAGGCGGTCGCGCACCGCCGCGCTCAGCCCGAGACCGGGCGCGGTCAGGTCCGCCGCCCGCACCTCGATCCGCGCGCGGTGGCCCCTGGCTGCCCGTGAGCCGTACAGATTCTCGAGCACGTCGTCGACCCGAGCCCCGGCGCCGGCGTCATCCCCGGCGCGCACCAGCGCGACGATCCCGCGATCAGAGCGCTGCAGGTAGCGATCGAGCAGCTCCATACCGACGAAGCCGGTCACACCGGTCAGGAGCACGTCACTCATCTCACACCGGTGCTCACGCGGCTCCGGCCAGCGAGCGCAGCGCCCAGGCCACGCGCGAGCGGGTCTCGGCGGGGGTCACGAGCTCATCGACATGCCCGCCCGCCGCGGCGACCTCGGGCCGCAGCTGCTCCTGCGCGTAGTCGCGCGCCAGGCGTGCCCGCTCAGCCTCGGGATTCTCAGCCGCGGCCAGCGCCCGGCGGTGGATCACGCCGACCGCGGGGGTGGCTCCCATCACCCCGATCTCGGCGTCGGGCCACGCGAACACGTAGTCGGCGCCGAGGTCCTTGGAGTTCATGGTGATGAAGGCTCCGCCGAACGCCTTGCGCAGGATCACGGTGAGCCGGGGAACCGTCGCCGCGGCGAAGGCGTGGACGAGGCCGGCGCCATGCCGGATCACACCGGCCGACTCCTGGCGGGTCCCGGGCATGAAGCCTGGCGTGTCCACGAGCGCCAGCAGCGGTACGCCGAAGGCGTCGCAGCGCCCGACGAACCGCGCGCCCTTCTCCGAGCTGGCCGCGTCGAGCACGCCGCCCAGGTACCGAGGCTGGTTGGCGACCACGCCGACGGGCCGCCCGTCGATCCGGATCAGCGCCGTCACGAGGTTGCGCGCCCAGCCGGCCGCCAGCTCCAGCAGCTCGCCGCCGTCGGCCAGCGCGGAGATCACCGACCGCACGTCGTAGACCCGGCGTGGCTCGGAGGGAACTGCTCCAG